>JAIPEV010000012.1 GCA_021736965.1 Halanaerobiales bacterium
CATACATAATTTCAGGTAAAACTAACAAATCATATTTATTGTGATTACTATTTAAATAATTCTTTATATCATAGTTAGTTAAAAGACCTGCAGACATGATTGAACCCTTTAAGTATTGATTTTTTACTTTATCTATTTTGATATTTTGCAACTTTGTAACACTCAACTCATTTTTGATAACTGAATTAATCAACTCATAACCTAAATAAGAAGTTAGTAATAGTATCTTTTTATTAATATTTTTTATTAAAAACCTTTTAATTTGATCAATCTTCTTAACAGTAATATCATAGTTAAGAATAATTCCAGATCTTTCTTTTTTATTTTTTTTAACTACTTTTTGAAAGATATCTTGACCTCTTTTTATTAACAATTTGGGATCCTTACTATCTTTTAAGGTATTAAAAGCATCTACATTACTTTTTAATCTTATTTTGTCTACTTCTAAAATTTGGTCTAAATAATTAATCCCTGCCTCTGCAGCAGGGCTATCATTTAATACACCAATAACATTTACCGATAGATCTTTTAAAAAAGGAGGTTCTAAAATAATTGGTATCTTATTTAACTTATTTATATTTTGAACCAAACTAGACAATTCATTATATACTTTTTTAAAATCAAAGTTCATTGTTTTTGATGAAAATTTAGTGAACCCTGGCATAAATAGACGAATAGTTGATGGATTATAATCAAACATCTTTAAAATGTCTTCTTTTATGTATTTATAACCATAGATATGTGGTAGGCCTACCATACTAAAACTGAATTTGATTTCACTATTTTTTAAAGTTCTTAATTTTTTATCTATCTTTAATAAATTGCTCTTGCCCATAATTTCTTTTCTATACCTATGATTCATACTATTGATAGAAATATTTAATACTATATTATTTAAATCATCAAGCTCATTAATAAGCCTATCATCTAAATAAGTAGAATTTGAAGTTATTCTTATCTCAGTACTTTTGTATCTTCTTTTTAAATATTTTATAATTTTAAGAAATTCAGGATGAGTTAAAGGTTCACCTTCAATTATCTTTGTAGCCGATTCGCCTATTATAATTGGTCTATTAGAATTTAGATAGTCAGCTAATTTAATTACTTTTTGATAATCTAAAGAACCTAAATTAATTATTTCAAAGTCTTTAGGATTTTGTTTATGGCTACAAAATATACAGTTAAGATTACATCTTGAGGTTATAGGCAATATATTGTTTTCACTTACACTTTTATATAAATAATAATCAATTTTACTTTTTAGCAATAAGATCACCTATATTTTTAAGTTAGGATCTGCATTTAAATTCAATTCAGAAAACTCACCATTTATGTACTTATAATATGCTACAGTACTTATCATTGCAGCATTATCAGTACAAAGTTCTAATTTGGGATGATAGAAAGGAGTATTACTATCCTTTAGTCTTTTTTTAAACTCTTCTTGCAATCTTTTATTAGATGCTACTCCCCCCGCTAATATTACACTTTTAACATTATGTTCTTTTACAGCTTTTAAAGTTTTATTAACTAAGATATCAATAACAGCTTTTTGAAAACTAGCAGCAATATTATTTAAATTTAGATCTATATTTTTTTGTTTTTGATTATGAATATAGTTAATAACAGCTGTTTTTAAACCACTAAAACTGAAATTATAATTATCCTTATCAATAAAAGGCCTTGGAAAATCTATTGCATTTTCATTTCCTTTTTTAGCTTTTTTTTCAATTAATGGTCCACCAGGATAACCTAGCCCAAGATAACGAGCAATCTTATCAAAGGCTTCACCAGCAGCATCATCTTGAGTCCTACCCAATATTATATAATCACCATACTCTTTAAAAAACAAAAGATCAGTATGTCCACCTGAAACTGTCAAACAGATTAAAGGTGTTTTAATTTCTTTTTTTGAGATGAAGTTTGCATAGATATGACCAACAATATGATTTACCCCAATAAAAGGTTTCCCTAATGCAAAAGCAAGTGCTTTTGCATATGAAAGTCCTACCAATAATGAACCTACCAGTCCTGGTCCATATGTAGCTGCAATTGCATCAAGCTGATCTAACTTCAAATCAGCTTTTATTAGAGCCTCTTCTACTACCGGTTTTATAAACTCCATATGTTTTCTAGAAGCTATCTCTGGAACAACTCCACCATATCTTTGATGCCAATCAATTTGGGAGGCTACAATATTTGAAAGTATATTAAGCCCATCATCACTTACTGCTGCAGCAGTTTCATCACAAGAAGTTTCAATAGCTAATATTTTAATTGTTTCTTTCATAACAATTAATCTCCTTTTTCATCAAAATGGCATCTTCTTTATTATCTAGATAATAATTTGATTTTAATTTGTCCTCTTTAAATCCAAATCTTTTATATAGTTTAATCGCTTTACTATTTGAAACTCTGACTTCTAAAGTAAGTGACGATGTATCTAACCTCTTAGCCATTTCTATTAATTCATTGATCAGATAAGTGCCAATACCTTGATTACGATGAGATTTTCTTACAGCCAAATTTACTATATGTACTTCATTTGCAAAATTTTTAAACCAACAACCAGTATAACCAATAATCTCCTGATCTACTTTCACAGTCAAATATAGAGCAAATGAGTTATAACGAAGTTCATCTCTAAAAAATTTTATATGCCAGGGGTTATTAAAAGCTTCTTTTTCAATTTTGATTACCTCGTATAAATCTTGTTCCTTCATCACATCAAGAAATATATCCATAGTTAATCCCCCTGTAAAAATTTCTTTTCCCAGTTTATTCTTGCTTGAGGTTTCTTCAAATACTTGGGTATTAAATCATTATAATCTTTATTAATCCCTTTTTTTAAAAAAGAATAACCAATCAATGCAAGATCATAACCACCAAAGTGATCAATGCCTTCTATAATTGATATATTACGACTCGTTTTTGTTATAAATTGATCTTTATAATTATCAATCCCTGGACCAAATAGTAATATTTTCTCTTGATAATTATTTAATATTTCAACAAGATCATTAACTTGTAAAGCTTGATCATCAGTAATTCTTTTTAAATTTAATTTTCTAATGTCTTTAAATAAAGAGGTATATACTCTTTTGTTTCTTGCATCAATTGTAGGAACAAATATATATCCTGAATAATATTTTTTTATACTCTCTGCCATAAACTCTAAACTAGAAATAGAATATACAGGCACTTCTAGTGCCTGTTTGAAGGCCTGAACAGTACTTAAACCAATTCTTAAACCAGTAAAAGAACCTGGACCCTCAGTAACTACTATACCATCTATTTCATTCATTTTATAACCACTTTCTGAAAAAAGATGTTTGATAATAGGTACTAAACGTTCACTATGTCTTTTATCAAGTTTTATATTAATCTCACCTATAAATTTTTTACTGTATGATAAACCTACAGAACAAATATCTGTACTGGTATCAATCCCTAATATCAACATCAGTATCAATCCTTTTTAGTAGTTTTTGACTTATCTCTCCATGGGCTTTTATTAATAGCTTTCTTTTAGTTGAAGATATAATTTCAATCTTTATCAATATAAAGTCATTTATAAGAAATTTATATACTAATTGAGGCCATTCAATTGCTTTTATAGCTTTTTTTTCGAGATACTCCTCAATACCTAAATTAAATACTTCCTGAACTGAATCTAAGCGATAGAAGTCCATATGTAAAAGTCCTGGATTTGCTTTATATTCATTTATTAAGTTAAAGGTCGGACTTGTAATATTTATACCTATCTCTAATCCTTCAGCTAGACCTTTTACAAACAATGTCTTACCGGCCCCTAAGTCACCTGTAAGTAATAATGTTTGAGAATGAAAGATAATATTTTTTTTTATAATAGTACCCATCTTTTTAGCTAATATTTTTGTCTCTTCAACATTTTTGGTGACTACAATCAATTAGTTCACATCCTCTTAATTACAACAAAATAATTATATTTAGTAACTAATATCATTATACTTTAGTTATTCTCTTAAATCAAGAAACCCCAACTTAAAGAAGTTGAGGTCTTTTTATAATCTGTATTACTTATTTTAAGTTTTTATATTTGTTTCAAAATTATATCTTTTAGCATTTTTTATTCTGTTTTTATTAATTCACCATTAATAACTACATTTACAATCTTTGAACTAATCTCAAGTGGATCTCCATCAAAAATTACCAAGTCGGCATCTTTATTTTCCTCTATGCTCCCCACTTTATCATCAACTTTTAAAATCTCTGCAGGATTTATTGTAATTGCCTTTAATGCTTCTTTTCTATCCAATCCTTCTTTAGCAGCTAAAGCTGCATATACAGTTGCATTTTTTGTGGGTATCACCGGATGATCACTCATTAATGCAATTTTAACACCTTTTTTAGCTAAAATACCAGCAGTTTTAAAACTTAACTCACTTAACTCTACCTTAACCCTTCCCGTCATAGATGGACCTACAATAGCTGGAATCTTTTCTCTTGCAATTATGTCTGCAACTTTATGTCCTTCAGTACAATGTTCAAGTGTGATTTCAAAATTGAATTCCTTTGCAATCCTAATTGCAGTAATAATATCATCAGCACGATGAGCATGGACTTTAAGTGGTAACTCTTTATTTAAAACCCTAATCAAACTTTCCATCTTTATATCTCTTTTAAAGGGTTTATCTTCTTTTAAAGTATGTTCCTTTTCATTTAGATAGTCCTCTGCTTTCATTAAGTTCTCTCTTAATATTGCAGCAATACCCATTCTAGTTGTTGGTAGTTTACTTTGTTCTTTATAAACTCGCTTCGGATTTTCACCAAAAGCAGCCTTTAAACCAGCCGGATTTTTTAAGATCATTTCATCAACTGTTTTACCTTTAGTTTTTATAACTATACTTTCTCCACCCAAAACATTAGCACTACCAGGACCCGTCATTATTGTTGTTACTCCGTTTTTAAGGGCTTCTTTAATAGCCTTATCTTCAGGATTTATTGCATCAACTGCCCTTAAATGAGGATTTATAGGGTCTGTCATTTCATTACAGTCTCTACCTTCCCAACCAACTCCATCTTCTTCAATGCCCAAATGTGTGTGAGCATCTATAATACCAGGCATAACGGTTAAATTTTTAGCATCTATTACTTTATAACCCTTGTTTTTCTCTATTTTTTCGGCTATTTTAACTATCTTTCCCTCTTTGATTAAGATAGACCCTTTTTTGTAGTCATTTCCCGCCATAGTTAGGATCTCAGCGTCTTTAATTAAGATCATTTAATAACCACTTCCTGTCTTTAAATTTAATATTGATTTAATATCTCCTACCACATGTTTATGATGATTTTTAACTAGTGACTTTTGATATTTTGATAGTTTGTTTAGTTCCTTTTTATCTATAATTTTAAGTTTCTTTAAAAGATCTATAACAACTGGTGGTATTGCTCTTGAGTTACCATCTTCTACTTTAATACAGATCCCATATTGATTAAAAATACCAATTCCAAAAACTCCTTCTGCTCCCATTTTAGCAGTTAATTTATTACCCATAATATTGATTAACTCAGTATTAAATCTGTCCTTGCCTCCTATCATATAGGGGTGATCTTTGATACTTTCAACCACTCTTTGGGCAGCTTCTTTATACTTAATAGGTAAGTACTCAGGATTTGCCAATCTTGCAAATCCATAGCTCATTTTTTTGATAGATAGACCAAATACTACAACCCCACAACCATCTTCACCTATATATATATCATTTTTTTTTGTATTAGTTACATCACTTATTGTTTCTAATACTAACTGTTGAACCGGATGTTCTTTTAAGATATAGTTTTCTAAATCCCATTCGTTATACTTTGATAAGGCCAGTAAAGCTGCATGTTTTCCAGAACAGTTGTTATGTATTTCGGTTGGTTTATCACCATTTAAGTATAGTTGATGTGCAGCATCTTTATTATAAGGGTCGTGGATACCACAGTTTAATCTTTTTTCATTTACTTTAATCTTTTTTAGTATACTTCTAACCGTATTAACATGTTCTTGTTCCCCATTATGTGATGCACTCATTACAGCAATTTCTTTATTAGAAAAATTAAAGTAATCAGCAGCACCTGAATTTATCACTGGTAAAATCTGAAACGGTTTTGCCGCTGATCTTAAGTATGTAATTTTATCAGGATCTCCAGTAAAAAAAAGTAGTTTCTCCTCAGGATTTACAACTGCAATGTCCCCTCTATGTTTACTTTCAATAATCTTATTCCGATATAGATCTGCGATATATTCAGACATTAGTATCCCCCTATTTACAAAATGTTTTTAGACGTTTATTAATCCTAAGCTGATACCTATCGCAGTATCTACACTTTCTAATATTTGATCACTAAGTTTAGCTACTTCACTTTTTAGTCTCTTTTTATCGATCGTTCTAATCTGTTCTAATAAAATTACTGAATCTCTTTCCAAACTTGATTCATCTGCTGATATTTCTACATGTGTGGGTAGTTGAGCTTTATTAATCTTTGAAGTTATTGCAGCAACAATTATCGTTGGGCTATATTTATTACCAATATCATTTTGGATTATTAATACAGGTCTGACCCCACCCTGCTCTGAACCAACAACAGGATTAAGGTCAGCATAATATACATCTCCTCTTTTTAAATCCATATTACTCACACTCCACTAGACATTTTTCATAAGTTTTTATAGAATTGCCATCACACTTTAATCCTTCATGAGCTAACTCTAAATTTATGTCGCTCATCTCAATATATCCTTTTTTTAGTTGTTCTCTTAATTCAATCTTTTTGTGTTCACAAAGAAAATGAGTTACAGCATCAGTTATAAACTTATCTCTACTCACTTTACGGTATTTGATGTAGCCATTAACATCTTTTAATAAATCTTTAGATATTATTATTTTAATCTCTTTTTTTTCTTCCAATCACTACACCTCCAGAAATATTAAATACCAAAACAGATGAGGATTTATCCTCACCTGTATGATTATTTTAACCTTCATTAGATAGTATATATTAAGTTATATAATAATACAAGATTACAGTTCATAATAAAGGCCTCTTTCTTTTATATAATTTATAAGATTATTATAGGTTTTATGAGAATTTATAGTACTACTATCTCCAATAATTATTAACTTTCTTTTTGCCCTAGTTAAAGCTACATTAATTCTTCTTAAATCTCTTAAAAAACCTATATTATGGTTGCTATTACTTCTTACTAAAGAAATTAAAACAACTTCTTTTTCTCTACCTTGAAACCCATCAACTGTATTAATCTCTATATCTTCAACTTTATTATGTTTTTTTACTAAATTAACTTGATCTTTATAAGGCGTTATTACAGCTAAATCTTTGGGATTAATTCCACTTTTTAAAGCTTGATCTATTATATCAAGTAATATTTCCATCTCTACTGGGTTATCATAAGAGTTTGATCCTTTTAAGGATCTTTCTTTTGCTTTCATATCATTAGTATCGATAAACACAGTTGGTATCTTTGGATTAAGGGCTTTATCAGTAAAGCATCTTTTTATATCAATCTGTACCCCAAGATCAGTTAAAGTATGGTTTTTAACCTTAGGATCACTTTTTAGGTTTCCTTCGTAAAATTCCTGATTTGAAAACTGCATGATATCATTATTCATTCTATACTGTGTCTGTAACATTGACCTAACCTTATTACCATAAAGTTGGTAAACTCTTTCAAACATCGACTTACTTAGCCCATTTTCTGATGCCTTTTTGTTTAATATAGTAGGTGGTAGTTGTTTATGATCACCTATTAAAATAACCTTAGCTCCTTTTACAAAGGGTATTAATGAAGCAGGTTCAGTAGATTGGGTCGCTTCATCAATTACAACCAAATCAAATTTATAGTTCACTAATAGTTCAGATCCTGCAGTAGAATTAGTAGTACAGATAACATCTGCACTTTCTATTAATTCCTTTACTGCCTTTTCTTCATAATGATTTATCTTTTTAAAATAATCATCAATTTTTTCTTGTAACTGTAACCAGTTGGCCATCTCTTCAATAATGGCTGGTTTTACCCCACGGGCACCTTTTTTTTGTTCAGCCTTTTTAATAATTTGCTGATCACTCATACCCCGTCTCACAGTAGCTCCAGGGTGTCTATAGTTATCCTGTTTATCTAGTAGTTTTTGTACATCTTCTCTAAGTTTTTTTGCTTTTTTATAATCCGAATGTTCTAAAATCTTATAGTCTAAAGTATGATCTCTTAAAACTGAAGTTACTCTTATAGGATGTCCTAACCTTAAAACTTCTGTACCTGTCCTAGACAGTCTTTCTACAAGATTATCAACAGCAACATTTGAATCAGCTGTAGCAAGAATATCTTTATTATCTTTAATTGCCTGATTGATAATTTCAATTGCAGTCATAGTTTTACCAGTACCAGGTGGGCCTTGAATAAGATGTAAATCTTTTGCCCTTAGTGACATTTTAACTGCTTCTTTCTGAGATTGATTAAGGTTTGAATTCATCCAAAGTATTTCTTTATTTAAGCTTTTTTTATATTCTAACTCTTTTAATCTTAATATTTTTTGCTGAAGATCACCTGACCTGGTATCTCTTTTTGCATCTTTAAATATACTTAAAGCTTCTAATATTCTTTGATAAGTTATATCATTAACATACAAATCTATTCTAAGTGAGTCTCCATAAACAAACCCCTGTGGTTTTTGATCAAAAACTACTGTAATCGAGTAATTAGTTTTTTCAGCTACTGTACCGGTTGGATTATTTTCATCTAACAACCTATTTTTACTTACCATTACCAAATCCCCAATACTTATTTCAGTATCAGGCAGTCTTTGATCAATACTTTCTTTGACAAACTTTACCTTTGGTTTATGATCATAAGTTTTACCTTCATCTTTTCCTTTCAGGTTTAAAAGAGCTCTCCCTTTTTTTTCTCTCTCACGAGCTGTTAATCTTTTTATCTCAATTTGGTGTCTTTCCATTTCTTCTTTTCTTTCTAATTCAATAAGATTACTATATTTATCGTAATAGTCATTTACTGTTTTTTTATAATCTGCATCTTGATCAACCTCTAAACGAACCTTTACTCCTCCGATTTTATTATTATCCATAACACTTACAACTTTTTCACATACTTCATTTTTTAATTCAACTTCTGCTTTGTTTCCCTTAATATTAATATTTCCAATATCTCCACTTTTTATATCAGCCTCATTTATAAAAGCACCAACAATATCGCCAGGACCAATATGCTTATCTAAATCATGGATAATGATATTTTGCATATTAACACCTCCTAGTTATATTGTCTGCTGGTTAGTTAAGTTTATTAAAATATCATTTTATACTTTCTTCATCTTCGAAAACTTTACTTCCAACTGCTGTATCCTGACCTTGGTACTTTCCTTGATATGGAAACTCAGCTGTTTGATCTAGCTCAGCAATAACTAACTGACATAATCTTCGTCCTGCTTTAAGCTTTATTGGCAAACGGTTTGCATTAAATAGTTCTAAGGTTATCTTACCTGCAAAACCAGGATCAACCCAGCCTGCATTTTGAATAAAAAGCCCCATCCTCCCAATTGAACTTCTTCCTTCTACAAAAGCAGTAAGATTATTTGGTAACTTAATGTACTCTTCAGTTGTTGCTAAAAGAAAGGAATGAGGAGGAATGATAATCTCTTTACTATTGATTTGATTGTACCTTATCTTATCATCAAGAGTCATTATACCCATTTGGTTTTCATCAATCTTTAAGTACTCATTACCCAGTCTTAAATCTATTGAAGCTGGTTGGAGCAATAACTCTTCAAATGGATCAATTACAAGTTTATTATCTTTTATTAGTTGCTTTATTGTTTTATCAGAAATTATCATATATCTACTCCTTTTTATTCTTCTGATGCAATGTGTTTTACAATATTGCCTCTGGTTACAATACCAATCAACTCACCTGTATCATCTATAACAGGTATTCGGTTTATATCTTTTTGATACATAATATTGGCTACTTCTTTAATATTTGTCTCAGGTTTAACTGTTATTACATTTTCTGTCATTAGTTCTTTTACCTTAATTGCCACAAATTTTTTAAACTCTTCTTTAAACTTTTTATAACTTTCTAAATAAATAATACCACCCAATACATTTATATACTCTGGAAAATGAAGCTTTTTATCTTTAATGATTAAATCATTTTCCGTTATAATACCGACCAGTTTATCCTCTTTTATTACTGGAAGACCACTAATACTATTCTTACTCATTATATTAGCTGCTTTTTTAACACTTGTATCTGGATCAACTGTTATTACATCAGTAGTCATAATTTCTTTAACAGTTATCATCTAAACACCTCCACTTATTTTTAAAATAGCAGAAGATATATTGTCTAATATATCTTGAGCTGTTAATGAGTAGTTTCCAAATTTCTCTTTGGCTATATCGCCAGCAAGTCCATGTAAATAAGTACCTAAAACAGCACTATTTTTTACAGATATATTTTGCCCACAAAGTGAACTAATAATACCTGTAAGCACATCACCACTACCTGCAGTTGCCATCCCATCATTTCCTGTTCTGTTAAGAAATAGCTCTCCATTACTTAAAGCAACTATACTAGTTGCTCCTTTTAAAACTAAGGTAATCTTATACTTTAAAGCAAACTGACGAGCATAGGTGACTCTGTTTTTTTCGATCTCTGTAATTGATTTTCCTATTAGATTAGAAAATTCACCTGGATGTGGAGTTAATATTAAATTACTATTATCATTATCTTTTAAAAGACTTAGCTTTAAATTATTAATTCCATCTGCATCGATTATTAACGGTACCTGGCATTTTTTAATTAGTTGAGAAATCATTTTCTTTTTCTCTTCACTGACTCCCAGGCCTACTCCAAGAGCAACTACATTATATTTATTTACATTATCCGTTATTAAATCAGTTTTTAGTACTTCTGTAATAATCTCTAAAGAAGAGTTGCTAATAATTTTTCGGGTCTCTTGATCAGTGACTATTTTTACTAAACCACTACCTGTTTTTAATGCACTTTTTGCAGTTAAAACAGGTGCTCCTTCATATCCGATGTTTCCACCAACTACTAAAACCTTCCCAAAGTTACCTTTATGACCTGTTTTACTTCTTTTTGGCAATAACTGAAAGGCTTCTCTTTTGTTTAATGTGAAATGATTATACTTATTTTTATTGACAATACTTAAAGGAAAACCAAGATCAACTACCTCTAATTGATTAGTATACTCCCGACCAGGATATAAAAAATGTCCGGTTTTACAAAATGCCATTGATGCTGTTAAATCAGCCTTAACAGCATCACCCATTACTTTACCTGTTTTGCCATTTAAACCTGTAGGTATATCAACAGAAATAACAGGTGTATCATCCTGATTTATTAGTTTTACAATCTCTAAAAACGGACTTCTTAATTTATTAGTTAATCCTGTCCCTAACATAGCATCTACTATTAACTGATTTGTTTTTATTTGTTTTTTAATATTATCGTAATTAACACTTTGGCTAGCAAACTCTATATTAAGATCTCTAAGTTTACATATCTTAAAGTTGGTATTAAAATCATCACTAAACTTATCTTTGGATCCCACTACTATTATTTTAACATCTAAATCATATATATCAAGTAATCTTGCTAGTACCAACCCATCTCCACCATTGTTTCCTGTGCCAACAAATATTAAAATATTTTTTTTGAAAAACCTTTCTTTGATTATATCAAATACTTTTCTACCTGCAGTTTCCATTAATAATATTGAAGGAAATCCTTCTTTAATCACTTCTTGATCAAGACTAATCATCTGCTCGGGTGTTAATACAATCATTTATAACTTCCCCTTCAAAATAATATTTGAGATAACATAATTTTTTTCATGACTTAAAGAAATCAATATATTAATAACTTTTTTTTCTTGGGCTGCTTTCAAAGCTGATCTATATAATATAACCTTTGGTTTATTACTTGACTTATTTATTATTTCAATATCTTTATATGCTATATTACTCTTGCTATCAATAGCTTTTATAAAAGCTTCTTTTGCACTAAATCTAACTGCATAAGATTGAAGATATTTTTTCTTGTTTTCACAGTAATTAATCTCATTATTAGTGTATATCCTCTTAATAAATTTCTCCTTTTTATCATTAAAAATCTTTTTTAATCTTTTTACCTCTAATATATCAATACCAATCCCAATAATGCCTTCTATTTTATCCCTCTCCATTTTAATTTTTTTCACCTCAAATGATAAAGTAAAAGAGGGGAGTTACTCCCCCTTTTGATAATATTATTCAACAGTTACACTTTTAGCAAGATTTCTGGGTTGATCAATATCACAGCCTTTTAAATAGGCTGTGTTATATGCTAATAATTGTAAGGGAATGGCTGCTAATACTCCTCCAAATAAATCGTCTATCTGTGGAATATATATAACATGATCAACAACCTTTTCTATACCTTCTGCCCCCTTATAAACGATGGCAGTTACATCTCCACCTCGAGCCTTAATCTCGGTAATATTACTAAGTGTTTTTTCAAATATAAACTTTCTTGTGCCAAGTGCAACAACAGGTACCCCTTTTTCAATTAAAGCTAGTGTACCATGTTTTAACTCGCCAGCTGGATATGCTTCTGCATGAATATATGATATCTCTTTTAACTTCAAAGCACCTTCCAACGCTAATGTATAGTCTGTATGTCTTCCAATAAAGAAGGCATTTTGTTTTTTTACATACTGTTTTGCTCTTTCTTTCATTAAGCTTTCACTGTCTTTAATTACTTGCTCTAAAAGATCAGGCAGTCTTATTAAGTCGTTAGATAATTTATTTAATCTTTTAGTCTCAATTTTATTTTGCTTTTCTGCTAAATATAAGCTAAAAATATAAAAAGCAACCACCATATTTAAGTATGCTTTTGTTGAAGCAACTGATATTTCTAGCCCGGCTTTAAGTAATAAAACATGATCAGCTTCTCTAGCAATACTACTACCTCTAGAATTTGTAAATGCCAAGATCTTTGCCCCATGTTTTTTAGCCATTCTTAAACTGGCCAGGGTATCAGATGTTTCTCCAGACTGGCTGACTACAATCACAAGGTCATCTTCTTTTATCAAAACATTTCTATATCTATACTCAGAAGCAACATCCACTTCGATGTGAATATTTAATAATTCTTCCATTAGATACTTTCCTATTAAACCAGAATGATAAGCAGTACCACAGGCTACAATGTGTATTTGCTTTAAGTTTTTTAAAAATTCTGAGTCTAAATTTAATTCATCAAGATTAATTCCCCCCGGTGTTACCCGCTTAGACATTAATCTTCTTACTGCATCAGGTTGTTCATTAATTTCCTTTAACATATAATGTTCATAACCCTGTTTTTCAGCCATCTCAGGATCCCAATCCACATGGTATAACTCTTTTTTGATTAAATCTAAACTATCATTGTAGATCTCAATTTTTCCACTACTAACAACAGCCAATTCATTATCTTCTAATATATAAAAATCTTTAGTTTTACTTAAGAATGCTGGAATATCTGAAGCAATATAATTTTCTTTTTCTCCTACTCCAATTATTAAGGGGCTGTCTTTTCTTACTACAAATATTTTATCGGGTTCATATTTGCTAAGGATTGTTAATGAATATGATCCATCTAATTCATTAACGGTTGCTTTTAAAGCCTTTAGTAAATTATTATCATAATTATCTTCTATAAGATGGGCTATTACTTCTGTATCTGTTTCAGATTTAAAGTTATGCCCACTTTCTTTTAACCTTTTTTTTATTTTTTGAAAGTTTTCAATTATTCCATTATGAACTACAACAAAGTCTTTACTACAGTCACAATGTGGATGGGAATTTAGATCAGAAGGTTTCCCATGAGTTGCCCATCTTGTATGTCCAATTCCAACTGTACCACCATTTGTATTCTTCTTTAAACTACCTTCAAGTTGATCTAATTTACCTTTCTTTTTTACAATATCTATCTTAAAACCATCATTAACTGCTATTCCAGATGAATCATATCCTCTGTATTCAAGTTTTTTCAATCCATCATATAAAATTGGTGCTGCTTTTTTATCTCCAACATAACCTACGATCCCACACATATATATTAAACCTCCATTAATATTATATTTATAATTCTTTCTTTAGGTATTTCTGATCTTTTTGTCCTATTGATCACTCAATAGATTTGTCAATCAGCCTAGGTTCAATACCGAACACCTGGAAAGATCCGCCGAATACTTCGATAACTTTCCACCTCGTCAACTCTTTTTTGAGTCCGGGCGCTATAATTAACCTCTTTTAGACCTCCCTTTTTAATTTAGTTCTTCTTTGATAAGATTTTTTATCTTTGTTTCCCATTTATTTATTAACTTTACAAACTTAGCCTCCAGCATTACTCTAACAACCGGTTCTGTCCCAGAAGCCCTTATCAATATTCTGCCCTTGTCTTTAAAGTCTTTTTCAATTTGCTTAATAAGATCTTTGATTTTTTTATTGCCTATTAATTCTTCTTTTTTTTCAACTTCAATATTTATTAACTTTTGTGGCCAGGCTTGAAATATATCATTAATATAACTTAGTTTATTATTGTACTTATTTAGATAATCAATTACCTTTAGTGAAGTTAATATCCCATCACCTGTTTTATTGTAGTCAAGCATTATAATATGACCAGATTTTTCACCTCCCAAATTATAACCATTATTAACTAATTCTTTAAGTACATATCTATCACCATTTTTGGATTTAACGACCCTCCCTCCATATTGATTAATAAGATGATCAAGACCTAGATTACTATATCTAGTTGTAACTAAAGTATTGTCATTTAGCTTACCTTCTTTAATCATATTCAGTGCCAATATTGCCATGATATGATCTCCATTTATTATATTACCTTTTTCATCAACCATAATTAATCGGTCAGCATCTCCATCATAAGCAATACCTAAGTCTGCGTGTTGTTTTAATACTTCTTCTTTTACCATCTGAGGTTTAGTAGAACCACATTCCAAATTGATTTTTTCACCTTTAGCTTGATCATTAATAGTTATCAAACTAGCATTTAGCTTATTAAAAACCTGTGGTGCAATACTATAAGCAGCTCCATTAGCACAGTCTAATACGATCTTTAAAGAACTAAAATCGGTGTCAATAATACTAATCAGATGTTTAATATATTTATCGATCATACCTCTTTTATTAAACAAATTTCCTACTTCTTTTCCAAGAGGTAGAGAAAATTGATAATCACTTGCTAAATAACTTTCGATCTCATTTTCATCTTGATCGGTTAGTTTAAAACCAAATTTATTAAAAAACTTGATTCCATTATCCTCAATTGGATTGTGAGACGCAGATATCATTACTCCACCAATAGCATCTGTTCGATTAGTTAAAAATGATACTGCCGGAGTAGAGATAATCCCTAGTTTAATTACATTAATTCCAACAGAGTTAAATCCAGCTATAAGAGCAGATTCTAACATATCACCAGAGATTCTTGTATCTTTACCAACTAAAACAAAGGGTTTTTTTACTTTTTGATTTCTCTTTGTTAAAAATTCTCCAGCTGCCTTAGCTAATTTTAAGGCTAACTCTGCAGTTATATCTTTATTAGCGACACCTCTTATACCATCTGTACCGAATATGCTTGCCAACAAAACCACACTCCATTATTTATAATTTGTTTTTATTATTTTGTTTTTTCTTTTTTTCTAACTGTTATTCGTATTAATTCTGGATTTATTGATTTAATATTAAGATTCTGAGGAGCATTTATCTTTACTAACCTAATATTGTCTCCAATTTGTACATCGGAAAGATCGAGATATGCTTTGAAATCACGCTTACTGTATGTATTAAAAAACCTATATCCTTTAAGTTCAATTTGAACTACTTCACTAGATATGCTGGAAACAATAAAATCATCAGAAAGTTTTTCATACTTAATGTCAAGGAGATAACTATTATTTCTAAAAACAAAGCTATCTTTAAGATTGCCTTCTTGATAGTTAACAAATAACCAGAGAAGGGCTGCAATTAAAATAGCTATTATTAATATTCTATACTTTTTATAGAGTTCACTCATTTTCTCTACCTCATTTTTAATCAAATATACCGTTATTTTTCTTAGGAATAAACTCTTTAAATAAGATCTCTCTTAACTTAGATTTATCCAAATATCTAATCAGTTCACCATTTTGAGCTAACGAAATTACTCCACTTTCTTCTGAAACTACAATTACCAATGAATCAGATTCTTCTGTTATTCCTATTGCTGCTCTATGTCTTGTACCTAGTTTGGGATTAATACTGGGTTTATTTGATAAGTTAAGTAGACATCCTGCTGCTTTAATTTGGCCATCGCCTAAGATTACTGCTCCATCATGAAGAGGTGCAGACTTGTAAAATATATTTTCTATTAGTTCTTTACTTATCTTAGCTTCTATTTTTATTCCGGTTTCTATATAGTTTCTTAAACCTACTTTGTTTTCAAATACAATTAATGCTCCGGTCTTTTTTTCTGCAAGCTCATCAGCTGCTAAAATGACTTCCTTGATGTCCTTAGCTGTCCATTTTTGTACTAATTGATTTGTAAAAAAACCACCTCTTCCTAACTGTTCTAAGGCTCTTCTTAGTTCAGGATGAAAGACAATAGGAAGTGCTACAATTAACATAGTTAATACACTTCTTAAAAACCAATGTACAGTATTAAAGTTCAAAAGCTGACTTACAACTGAAGCAATAAAAATCAAAATGAGTCCCTTAATCAGTTGGACCGCTCTGGTACCCTTGATTAAATTGAGCAAAAAATATATTATTATACCAACGATTAAAAGATCTATTACATTTGTTATTATAGACCAGATCAAGATAACTGCACTCCTTTATTTACACATATCATTTTTATTATATATCTTATTCATCTATTTATAAAGCAGGAAATAGTATTTTTATAAAGAAAATATCAACAGGTGATTAAAATTATGAGCGTAAAACCAAAGTGGATAGAAAAAATTAACTATAAAGATATTATTATAATATACTCATTATGGTTCTTTTCTCTTTTTATAAATAGATATTTCTCTTTTACCAGCTTTGTAACTGTACCAAATTTAAGCGGTTTTTTTGACTTGCTCTCTTTATTTGTTATAAGATTAATTTTTTCTGGTTTAATCTTTACTTATTTTAACTTACTTTATGATCTTTCAATAAATGATCTGGGAATCACCCTTAAATCTTTTTTTAAAAAAATTATTAAAATAATTGCATACTTAACTGCATTATTCGGATTTATTATTATTTTTATAAACCTACCCTTAAGTACAAGTAATATTTCTAATATATTTAAACCAGTTTATCAAATAACTAATTTGAATACCTTTGTTAGAAGCCTTTTTCCTTTTTTTACTCTGTATCCGATAGTAATGATTATTGTTTTTGCTGAACAGTTAATGCTTAATTTGTTTGTATATGAAATATTTAACTACAAATTACCCACTATTATTGCAAAATTGTTCTCATCCATATTTTATTCTTTTATCCTTTTAAGTTTTAAAACAGAAAAGATATTGATCTTATTTATTATTGCTTTAATCTCAATAAATCTTTATGAACGGACAAACAAATCACTACTATTTCCAACTTTCTTTGGAACAGGTTTTTATCTGATCTATATTTTATATATTTATGGTTGGAATTTTATTTAATGTTTTTTTATTATTAATTTCTCACAGTTTGGACATCTACCTTTTTGTAAGTTAACTTTAGTATTGTAAAACTTCCGTTTTATAACCTCCTCTTTACAGTCTGGACAGTAAGTATTTTGTCCCTTT
>JAIPEV010000150.1 GCA_021736965.1 Halanaerobiales bacterium
AGAGATTATCAACATAAAAGAAACTATCTGTATTTATATTTTTTGGCACATAATATTCTCGTTCAAAGGTAATTTCTCCAAACAACGTCATCAGGCTTCTTTTATACTTCCCTTTTGTATAGTAGCGTTCTTTCCGTCGTTTTGAGTGTTTAAATGATTGATCAATTGATTCAAACGTATCAACAATGGATGTTTTAACGATTTCTAATAAAAAAACATCTAAATAAATGATGAAATCCACATAATTGTTTACTTTTTTTAGACGAATTTCTGAATTTAATGCATTTTTTATACAATTTTGAATGATTTTTGAGTAACTTTGGTTTATAATAGACATTGGGTAAGCTCCTTTATAATATTGGGTTGGTACTTCTATTATATCGAAGGGCTTATCCTTTTTTAATACTTTTCCAAAACTATTTTACACTATTTAAACCAATTTAAAACTTTAATAAACGCTTACAAAATGATATTATATAATATGTGAATAACTCATTTATTAATAAGGAGTAGATGAAAATGAAAAAGTTTGCATATGGTAAGGCAATTTGTTACTCAGGCTATCGAGTTAATCAGAGTCCGAGATTAGATAAATATCCTAGTTATGAAGAAATCTTAGAAGATTTAACGTTGTTAGAAACTGATTTCGATTATATTCGTTTATATGATCCAAGTCATCATGCTAAAACAGCATTGAAAGTTATTAGAGATGAGAAACTAGATTTAAAAGTATTACTTGGTCTCGATCTTTTAGGCGAAATAAGTAATCCGCTTTGTCCTTGGGGTGGAACATATACTGATGAAGAAATAACAAATCATATTACTTATAATGATAATCAATTAGACCAATGTTTAACATTGGTTAAAGAGTATGATGAATTAATTGTTGGACTTTCTGCAGGAAATGAATCAATTCCTGAATGGAATGATAACTTAGTTAGTGTAGAGCGAATATTATATTTTGTTAAATCTCTAAAAAGACAGACCAATAAACCTGTTACCTATTGTGAGAATGTGAATTATTGGAATGAAAAACTAGACGATATTGTTAATGAAATTGATTTTATTAGTATACACTCATATCCTGCGTGGATTGGATTTTCTCCGGAAAAAGGAATAGAACAAACAATTGATGATTATAATACCGTTACCAAAAGATATCCTAATAAACCATGTATAATCACTGAAGCAGGGTGGCCACTAAAAGTCATGGTCGAGGTATTTTAGCCAAAGAAGCGACTGAAGAAAGTCAAAAACAGTATTGTGAAGCTTTGAATAAATGGTCGTTAGAAAACACGGTAGTTGTTTTCTTTTTTGAAGCATTTGATGAACTTTGGAAAGGCTCAGAAAATCAGGATGAACCAGAAAAACATTGGGGGTTTTACACGAAAGACCGGACACCTAAAAAAATAATGAACTAACTATTACCACTGTATAGATAACATTTAAAAACAATTAAAGCAGGTGAAATTATGCGTGATAATATCATTGAAGAAATTAAAAAAATGTCTGGTCTAAAAGATTCTAGAGTTGGTGTTTGGTGGGTATCTTATGAGAATGGTAAGTATTTTTATAACCACACAGACTCATCAGCTATGGTCTATGGACTAAAAAAGGAAGACTTACCAAAAGATATATTATTTGGTCGACTTTGGCAAATAAAAAAAGATTATCTTTGTCAAAAAAACCCAGATTACAAAGATATTTTTGCTGATATTCAACAAAAATTTGATCAATTATTAAATGGGTCCTTAGACGTTTTAGAGTATAAATTTCCATGGTTAGATAAAGATCATAATGTCATTTGGGTAGAAGATAAAGTTTACGCTATTTCAGATCCCAAGAAGGACAATTTAAATGTGGCTATAGGGATTACGATAAATCTCTCAGAGATTAAAGAAAAAAAAGAACAAATCAAACAGTTTGAAGAAATTGTTAAACGCTTTAAAGAAGCCAATGAAAATGCCATTGAACTGGCTAATCTTTTAGTGTGGAGTATTGAAATAGATGACACTAACGAAGCTAAAAAATTCTTGGCGAATGATCGCTATGCTAAAACACTTGGTCTTTCCAAAAACAACGAAGGATTTATCAAGTTTTCTGACTTTTTAAAAACAAAGATTTCTAGTTCTAATACATACAGTGAAGAATTTCAAACACTTTTAAACTATTTGAATGATATTATAGATGGCACCATCGATTCCTTTGAATACAAAGTCCACCATAAGAATCTAAAAACAGGTGACATTGTCTATCTAAAACACTTTTCTCGTGTAAATGAACGTTATGATAAAACTGCTAAAGAGATTAGCGGCTATATTATAGACTTAACACAAAAGCATTTAATTGAACAAAAAAATAAAGAATTATCACTTGAGAATAAAATATTAACACGTGCCCAAGAGTTAATATTTAAATCTGGTAAAATCATCACCTGGTATAAAGATAGTGAACAACTAACGTCTAATGCCTTATTTTATGCGAATGATTTATTATTCGAGAAACTAGGCATTGATAACTTAGGAGAAAATATATTTCACATCAAAGACTTTTTAAAAACCATTGTCCTAGATGAAGAAGGAAAAGCACTTAAAAAAGTGTATGATGAAAAAGTGCATTTAGTCAATGCCAATAAACTTGATTCATTTGAAAAGATTACTTTAAAGCATAAAAACTTAAAAACAAATGAAACATTTTATCTAGATCACAATTTGGAAGTCGAAGCTCGTTTTCCTTCTGGTGAATTAAAAACACGCGGTGGATTTATCATTGATGTGACAAATGAAATGACCTATCAAAAGCGTATTGAATACCTAGTTAGTCATGACCGAATGACAGGCTTAGATAACCGTAACGCCTTTGAAACATATATTAAAACCGCCTTAGATGTTGAACCTTATGGCTTATTAATCATTGATATCGATGGTCTTAAATTCATTAATGATGCCTTTGGGCACATTGAAGGAGATAGTGTTATTCAAATTGTGGCAAACATTATTATAAAAGAATTTGCGAGCGATTCAAAATGTTTTAGAATCGGAGGCGATGAATTTGCCATTATTTGTAAAAAATGTGAGGAGTTATCCCTGTTAAAGCGACTTAAAAAAATAGGTAAACAATTAAATAAGATTGATAAAAAGAAACCTTATTCAATTAATATTTCAGTCGGCTATGAGTTTAATAAAAAGGGTGAAAGATCTTTTTCAACGATTTTTAAAGAAGCAGAAGATATCATGTATAGACGAAAACTCAGTAATAGGAATAGTCGAAAGTCAAAAACAAAAGATATGTTATTAGAAACATTAAATACCAAAACAGGTGACACAAAAGCACACTGTGATCATGTCACACATTACGCCACAGAACTACTAAAAGAAGTTGGTCACACAAGACAAAGTGACCTAGATGACATGGAACTACTGGCCCAAATGCATGATATTGGTAAAATAACCATTTCAGAAGCGATACTTGCTAAACCATTTAAATTAACTGACGAGGAATTTGAACGCGTCAAAACACATTCAGAAGCTGGTTATAAAATCATGAGTAACATTATTGATTCAGAACGTATCACAGAAGGCGTATTACATCACCACGAACGTTTTGATGGCAAAGGGTATCCCTTTGGATTACAAGGAAAAGATATTCCTTTATTTGCTAGAATAATTAATATCTGTGATTCCTATGACGTCATGTCAAACGGACGTGTTTATCAAGAAAGCATAACTAAGAAAGAATCCATCACAGAATTGAAACGCTGTTCAGGGTCTCAATTTGATCCTGATTTAGTTGAAGCCTTTATAGATGTATTAAACAAAGAATAAGAGGTGTTTTATGATTAAACACTATATTGATTTGACCCATAAAATTACCAACAACACACCAACATTTCCCGGAGACAATACATTTAAATTAACTCAGCATAAAACACTTAAAAATGATCATTATAACGATTCTTTTTTAGAAACATCTATGCATGTTGGCACACATATGGATGCACCAAGTCATATGATTAAAAGTAACACGTTTGTGAGTGATTATACCTTTGAACAATTAATTGGAAAAGCTGTTGTATTAGATGTGAGAAACCAACAAGCAATAACCTATCATAAAAGTTACGAATCGCTTATAAAAGAGGGAACCATTGTGTTGTTATATACAGGCCATGATCAATTTTTTAACAAACCAACTTATTTTACTCAATATCCTAAACTAACGAATGATTTTACAAATCTATTAATCAAGAAAAAGATTAAACTTTTAGGACTAGATTCACCCTCGCCTGATTATGCGCCATATAAAATACATAAGAAGTTATTAAGAGAAAATATAGGTATTATAGAAAATCTAACTAACTTAGAAAAACTCTTATCATATAACACAATTAAACTCTTTGTTATCCCACTTAAAATAGCAAGTTCTGGTGGTTTTACAAGAGTTTTTGCCGAGGTAAACAAAAACTAATATTGTCTTATTAGATTGTAACAATAAAAGTTAATTTCAAAAATAATCAAAAAAAATGCGACCCTTAACAGGTCGCATTTAACTTAATTATCTTTTTTAATTTTTTCTAACATTGACAGTAGCGTTTCTTTTTCGTCTTTTAACCCAGCTAAATTTTTGTCATCTTCAATAGTGATAAGATGTTCTAAATCAGCTAAGTTTTCATTTAAGTAATTAACGAGTAAAGTTTTCTCTTTTTTTGTAAACATTATTCTCTCCCTTCATTTTTTCCACCTTCTATATATTAGCATATTTTTGAAATTTTTAAACTCAAAAATTTAAAATTTTTTAATTTTTTTCAAAAAACCACACGCAATCAATAAAAATGGATTATACTTTTTTGTATAATCCATTTTAATAATGATAAACAAACACTACTTAATAGCGCCTTCACTAACTCCTTTAACAATATATTTCTGCATAATAATGTAAATAAGAATGACGGGTAATAATGCGAGGATTAAAATAGCTAATATTTTACTCCAATCACTATTGTATTGTCCAAATAACATTTTGGTTGAAAGAATTAGTGTATATCTGTTTTTATTTGTTAACATCAACAAAGGAAGTAAGAAGTCATTCCATATCCAAAGTGAATTTAAAATTGCAACTGTTGCGGTAATTGGCTTTAACATTGGAAAGATTATTTTAATGTATAGTTGAAACTGAGTACACCCATCAATCATTGCTGCGTCTTCAATTTCTGTGGGGATATTTTTTGTAAACCCGTGGTATAAAAATATAGCCATTGGTGAGCCAATTCCAACATAAATCACCGATAATCCAATTAAAGACCCCTGAACACTTAAGTCTCTGGCGACTTTAACAAGACCAATCATAATTGAGTGAAAGGGGATTAACATAGAAAGAATAAAGATTGTAAATAAAAGTTTACTTAATTTTGTTTTAGTTCTTGCAAGTTTATAGCCAGCCATCGATGCAGCAAAAATAATTCCTGAGACACTGAGGATTACTAAAAAGAATGTATTTAGTAAACTTCTTAGATAATTTGTTCGTTTAAAGACTTGAATATAATTTTCAATTAACCATTTATCAGGCCAACTTAATATATTTGTATAAATTTCACCATTTGATTTAAATGAGTTTAAAATGGCTAGTAAAATCGGTGATAATATCATAACAGCTAAAACAATCATGATACATAAAATAAGCACCATTGAGAATTTTTTTATAAGCATCTTCATTACATTTCCACCTCTTTACGTTTCATCACAGCTAATTGAATACCAGTGATTAGTAGAATTAATAAGAATAAAATGACAGCTTTTGCGCTGGCATACCCATAACGGTTTTGCATCGCAAAGGCTTCATTAAAGATATTTAATGAGACAACTTGTGTTGCACGCCCTGGTCCACCACCAGTTAAAGCATAAACTTGATCAAACACTTTAAATGAAGTCGACAAGGAAATAAAAATTCCAATCGTAATAGAGTTTGCGATGAGTGGTCTTACGATATACCAAATAGATTGAAGGGGACTTGCCCCATCGATCTTTGCGGCTTCTAATAAACTTTTTGGAATATTTTGTAAGGCGGCAATATAAATCACCATCAAATAACCAACGCCTCCCCATAATGAAAGAATTAAAATGGAATAAAATGAATATATTGGATCACCAATCCAAGAATGATCTAAAAACATTAGTCCAAAACTATCAACTAAATAGGGAAACACTTCAGTAAAAATAAAGAGCCAGATAAATCCCCCAATAATCATACTAATCATATTAGGGAAGAAGAAGATCGTTCTAAGAATTGTTTTGCCTTTTTTTAGTGATTCAATTATAATCGCTAAAAACAAGGCAATAAGGTTTTGTAATACGACCATGTATAAGACGTACTTTGATGTGAATAATAATGATTCTATAAAATATTTATCTTCAAGCAACCTCTTATAATTAGAGAACCCCACATAATCATATGTAGGGTTCAATCCATTCCAGTTAGTTAAGCTGTACCAAAATCCACCAATAGCTGGATAAAGTACAAATATACCATATAGGAGGAATGCTGGAAGACAAAAGAGTAATAAGATTTTGTTTTCTTTACTCATTGTTTTCACCTTCCAACTGTATATATTAGTCTTCTAGTGCACTAGCCCAAGCATCATCAATAGCACTAATAACTTCTTGCTTAGTCTTTGTACCAGCGTAATATTCTTGTAACATAATAGCTGTTTCATCAGTCACACCATTTGGTAAAGCTTGTTCTAAATACGCTTTTCCATCTTCGACATAACTCATTGCTTCATCAATCCATGCGAAGGTATCATATGTATGTACAGTTGCAAGAGGGTTGAACTGTAGTTCACTAAATAGATCGCTTGAATACTCATCATTTAAGATGAAATTAACCAGTTTAATCGCAATATCTTTGTGCTCTGATGTGGGTGATACAGCAAGTGATGTTGAGGTACTTAAGTTAATCATTGTGGTATCTGGATTGTCTGTGACAGGTAATGGTGCAAGACCGATATCCATATCAGGATTAACTTCTAAAATAGTTGAAGACATCCATGGTCCTTGAACCCACATTGCTGCTTCACCATTAGCAAAGTCTGCAGCACCAGCTGCGCTCCCTACTTCAAGTGGACGGTCGGTTCCATTTTCCATGATTAAATCAATAATGCCAAAGACTTCATCAATATCTCCATAAGACCCAGTACCAGCGTTCATGTTTTCAATGAAGGCAGTTTCTTCTGAGTTAATCATACCACCAAGTGATAAGGCCATCATTAATTGTGGTACCCATGATTCTTTAAAGGCTAATTCAAATGGTGTAACATCATTTGAATTAAGGGTATTAACAACTGTTTGCATGTCACTTAATGTTTCTGGAGGTGTTAAGCCATATTCAGCAAAGATATCTTTATTATATAAATATCCCCAAGCTAAACTTTCAAGCGGTAAGGCAACAACCTTATTATCGTATGTGACACTGTCAATTACACGATCATAGACTTTATCTACAAATGCCGCATCACTTAAATCTTCTAAATACCCAGCCTCATAATAAGACGGAATATCAGCGATCGCATGTAATGTGAACACATCTGGTGCATCGTCTGATGATAGCCTTGCTTGTAAGAGTTGTTGTGCGGTATCACTACTAGGCATTTCTAAGTCAACAGTAACTTTAATATTTTCTTCTTCAAGCATTTTTGCTTCAAACAAATCAAAATACTCTTCAAATTGTTCTTGGAATCTTGGGAAACTCATAAAAACGCTTAATTCAACTTCTTCAATCTCGTTTGTATCAGATCCACAAGCTGTAAGTGTTACTGCGATAACTGCAAGTAACAATACTGAAACTAATTTCTTCATCAAATCTCTCCTTTTTATTTTTGTTCAACTTCAGTATATAATTTAAGCGTTTTCATTACATTGTATAATATTGATACACTTATTGCACAATATTGATATTAGGCTTTAAATTGTTTAGGGGTTTTCCCTGTTTTGCGCTTAAATACACGATAGAAGTATTGGAGATCAGGATAACCACTCATCACACTAATTGTGGCAATATTTAAGTTCGTATGTTTCTTTAGTAACATTTTCGCATAAGTGATGCGTTTATTAATAATGTAGTTTTGTAAGGTGTCACCAACTTCTTGTTTAAAAAGACGACCTAAGTGTTCTTTTGAAATATGAAAGGTATCAGCAACTGTCGCAAGACTGATCGGTTCTGAGAAGTGATTTTCGATATACTTTTGGACATCGATAATTTCTAGTTGCTTATGGATATTGATGTGTTTGATTTTATTAAGGATTGTAGTTAGTTCATCTTTGAGTGTTTCACTAGAAAGAGTTGCTAATCGATCGATATCTGTTTTTATGTCATATTCTTTTTGGAATTTAATGATTAACTGTCTTAGATCATCTTTAATAAACGCAATCAAATGCGAAAGAGAGAGTTCTTTAAGCAACTCATTTTCTAATGTATTTAAAGTCTCTAATAACAGTGTTTCATCAGCTTCTGTCAACGCTTTAAACAAGTTATTTTTGAGTTCAAAATAGGTATGTAGTTCTTGTTTAACATCATGTGTTAATAGTATCTTTTCAATGGTTGTGTGGTTATTGTATTGGATGATGCGATTGATCCCCGTTTTAACGGCCTGTAATAAATCTTGTTTGGCAATTGGTTTTAAAATATAATCAATCGCTTTTGTTTTAATTGCTTCATGTAAGAACTTAAAATGATCATAACTACTCATAACAATCACTTCTGTTGAGAGGTTATTTTTACGAATTTGTTGTAATAACTCTGCACCATCCATCCCACTCATTCTCATGTCAGTGATTGTTAGATCAATCTGTGTGGTATTTAATGTTTCAAGTGCTTCTATCCCATCGTTTGCTTCATAAATGTCCTCAAAGCCCAGTGCTTTCCAATCTAGTAACTTTTTAATTAACATACGACTCCAGACTTCATCATCGACAATTAACAGTTTCATAAAATCTCCTCTTTTGGTAGGGTGATAATCACAGATAGCCCAGTGGTGTCTGAGACTAGACTAAGGCCATAGTTATTCCCATATAATAGTTTAATCCTTGAATCAATATTAACTAATCCAATACTATCTTTTCTCTCTTTTAAAGCTTTTAAACTATTTTCTTCTGTCCAAAACTGAGCATTAATAGCGTTTAGTTGATCCTCATAAATCCCGGTTCCGTTATCTTTGATAATGAGTTTTAACCCATCATCTTCCTGACAGTGAATTGTTATTCGCCACTGTCCACTAACGGTTTTTAAGCCATGTTGAAAGGCATTTTCAATGAGGGGTTGTAAGGTGAATTTGGGGAGTTTAATCGTGTTATATTTATCTTTTACATCAATCGTTAATTTTAAGCGATCACCAAACCGTAGTTTTTGAATCGCTAAATAGTCGTTAATATGCGTTAACTCTTCTTTAAGTGTCGCATTATTTTGTTCAAAGTGAGCTGAATATCTGACAAGATGACTCATTTTAATGGTCGCATCATAGATGTCTTCTGCATCAATACTTAACGCTATCCCTCCAATAAGTTGGAAGGTATTGGATAAGAAGTGCGGATTAATTTGTGCTTGTAATGCTTTTAACTGGGCATCTTGTCGGTCTAGTTTATATTGGAATTGTTCTTTAATTAATGTGCTTACTTCTTTGATCATATGATTGTAGCTTTCTTCTAAAAGATTTAACTCATCATATTTTGGGTAAGTTTGTTTTGGTGTGGTAAATTCAAAGTCTTTCATATGATCAACAAGTTTTGTGATGGGGCTTGTGATTCTATTGGAGAAGAAGATCGCCGTTGGAATAGTAGTGAGTAGTGATATCGCAATGATGACAATCCCGATTTGGATTAAACGATTATTTACTTGGCGTAACTCTGTACGCTCAATCATAGAGACAAGCATTAAGTTACTACTAGGTACTGATTTCCCCCAAGCAACTTTTCCTTCAAATTCTGTTTCTGTGATTGTCGTTGATGGGGTTAGTGATGATAGGTTTGTTTGTATCTGTTCATTGTTAAGGTCTGTATTGTTTAATAATAACCTATTATCTTTAGTTAATAACGCATAGCCAACATCACTTCCAAAGATATCAGTGATTTCATCTTCTACATTGTCGCTAACTTCAATTAAGATTAGACCTAAATTCTCTTGCGTAGCAAAATCATTAATGGTGTGCGCCACCATTAATGTTTGATTAATCATTGTATAATCAAAACCAATCGGGTCAGTTGTTAGCTGTATGATAGGATCAACCGATGATAATGCGTCGCTTCTAAACCCGGATTCATAATCAATCTCAACTGAGCGATTTGTCCTGAAAGAAACAATTTGAATATTACGAATGAGATTCGCATTCGCATATAAAAAGTCTTTCAAGATAGACTCTATCTCATCTGACTCAGCATAGGATTGTTCGACTTTTGTGAGTAAGTCATCTTGAATTTGAATGGAATAAACAATATCAGATAATTGATCACTAACTGAATTTAAATACTGTGTAGACCAAGACAGTTTCGTCTTATTTTGGTCTGTCTCTGATTCAATTTGTTCACTACTGACAAAGACTAGCGTATAGATAAAAAATGCTGTCACAGGAATAATGGTGATTAAAAAGATATAAAATAACAAACGGGATTTAATACTTCTCACGATACTCACCTCTTTGTGTTAATCTTATATCAATATAATACAATAGTCAATTTAATGTTTTTTAGTGTTTAAAGATAAGTAGGTATTTATTAGAGACGTATGTCTATGATATACTATAGAAAGATAAGTATAGACGTTAAAAACTACGTTAGTAAAAACTGGAAGGAGTTAACCAATGGCAAATTATATTGATTTAACACATAAATTAACCAGTAACATGCCAGTGTTCACTGAAAGTGATACCTTTAACCTAAATACCCATAAGCATTTAGACAAAGATGGCTACCAAGATGAACTACTACAAGGATCAATGCATATTGGGACACATATCGATGCCCCGAGTCATATGTTAGATAGTGATAAGACAGTAATAGATTATCCACTCAATCAACTTATCGGCAATGCCTCATTTATTAATGTCGTAGGGGAACAACTAATTGATTATAAAAAAGAGTATGAAGATTTAATTAATGATGGCGATATCGTGGTTGTGTATACAAATCATAGTCAGTATTTTGGAAAAAAACAGTATTTTCAAAAGCACCCTATCCTCACAGAAACATTTGTGGATTTATTAATTCGAAAAGAGATAAAAATGCTTTGTCTAGATACCCCTTCACCAGATAAAGCTCCTTTTAACTTACATAAGAAACTTTTAAGAGAAAGAATTGGTATTGTTGAAAACTTAACTAATTTAAAAGCACTTATTACTTATGATTCTATAAAGATTTATATTATGCCACTTAAATTAAAAACATCTGGTGCGTATGCTCGAGTGATTGCCGATGTTAAGTGAACATTTGCTGATGAGATGTATTACAAATATAACTAGTAAAGGAGTAATGCTATGCCGTTTATCGTTGTAAGAAATGATATCGCTAAAATGGAAGTGGACGCCATTGTCAACACAACAAGTTCTAGATCAAGAATGCGTAATCCAAGAGGGGCCGAGTTCGCTGTAATGAGTGAAGGCGGGAAAGAGTTAATACAAGCTAGAGACCATTTAGGATTTATTGAACCAGGTGATGTGAAACACACACCTGGATTTGGGTTATTATCAGACTATGTATTTCATACTGTGGGTCCTGTGTTTTATGATAAAGAAACAACTGAAAAAGAACTTAGCCAGGTGTATCTAAATTGTTTAAGACTTGCTGAAGAGTTAGAGTTAGAGTCAATTGCGTTTCCTTTAATCGCCTCAGGGAGATTTAAAGTACCAAGAGACTATGCTTTAGATATAGCCTCGGACACAATTAGTGGATTTTTAACTGAAAGTGATTTAACAGTTTATTTAGTTGTGTTTGATCATGACTCTTTTAGTCTTTCTAAACATAAATTTGAGTATGTTAAACAGGTTATTGATACTGGGTTTGTGATGTTGCAAAAAGAAAAAGAAGATTCAATTATAGACCTAATGAAGCGCGATACAATGATGAATAAAAGCATTTCATTTGAAGCTTTTGAAGAAGAGACAGTGACTGACGTTGATACATTTCATGAACAACTCTTTATATTTATAGATGAAAAAGACATGCGTGATCCTGATGTGTATAAAAAGGCGAATATTGATCGTCGGCTCTTTTCAAAAATAAGGAGCGACAAATACTATGTGCCATCTAAAAGAACTGTCTGTGCTTTAGCAATTGGTTTGAAGTTAGATATAGATGAAACAGAGAAACTTTTAAAAAGCGCTGGATATTATCTATCTAATTCTATTCAGTTTGATCTTATAATTAAATATTCAATCATTAATCAGATGTATAATGTTTATGATATCAATCAAATCTTATCAAATTATCATATAACCTTACTAGGAAGCCAATAAAATGTCGCCTCGCAGGCGACCTTTTTTATTTTCTCTTGTTGTATACTTAAAGTAGAGGAAATGAAAGGAAAAAAGAAATGCTAAAAAAAGCAGAAGTAATTTTCATTTTGGATAAGAGTGGATCGATGGCTGGACTAGAGAAGGATACTATTGGGGGATTTAACGCAACACTTAAAGAACAAAAAGAACTAGAAGGTGAGTGTCATATTACAACTGTTTTATTTAACCATGAACAACAAGTATTACATAATGACTTACCTATACAAGAGATTAACGATCTAACACAATATGATTACAGAGTTGGAGGATCAACTGCCTTATTAGATACGGTTGGGCATACATTACATCATATTAAAGTTAAATATGCAGAAACGTTAAAGGAAAATAGACCAGAAAAAGTATTGTTTGTGATCAGTACAGATGGTTATGAAAACTCATCAAGAGAGTACTCTTATAATAATGTAAAAGGGATGATACAAGAAACGCAAAAGAAGTATGACTGGGAGTTCTTATTCTTAGGGGCTAACATAAATGCATTTGATATTGCATCAAGAATAGGTATCAAAAGAAGTAGAACAAGTAACTATCATCACGATAAAAGAGGATCTGATTTATCACATAAAGCGATGGGAAAAGCTATTAAAGAGATGAGAGTTAAAAGTAAAGTAACAGAATGTTGGAAGACGGATGTGGAATCTGATTTTAAAAATAGATAAAAAGAAAAGAAGAATTCTTACTGGCAATAAGAGTTCTTTTTTTTAAAATTCTATGTGATTATTTATAAATATGATAAAATAAATATGTAAGGGAATAGGGTATGTAGGTATATGTGTCCGTTTTATGTTCTCTTTAAGGGAACTTTTTTTTATGGAGGAAGATATGAAGAAGATAAGTTTAATTTTTATTTTTTTATTTTTTCTTACCGGATGTGAAATGTTTGCAGAAGATCCTGAAATCAATTCAGGAGGTATGATAATTGAGGTTTTTTCTGAAGAACCTAATTGGAAAAAGAATATTTCGATATTAGATGTTAATGGTGAGGGATCATTGACAGTTGATGCAACAGGAGTTGATTTAAATCAAGCAATTAATCATATTTCAAAAGATGACGACATAAAATATTTTTAAAACATTATTTAACAGCATATCGACCATATCTTTTAAAAAGTTATCTCACTACTTAATCAACGTAACTCTTGATAGAAAATATATATTTGAGCAAACTCAGGACTATATCATTTCTAAATTTCCTTATATTAAGAATTAAAGAGACCCACTATTAAAAGGTGTTCAATGTAAGGTAATATTTTACATGTCTTAACGGCGTTGCTCACATCTCGTCTTAAAGCTCTCTAGAAACACATGATTTCGAAATGACTTATCATTAGACAAAACATAGTTAATCAGGTAGACATTAAAGCTACAATGCAGGTAGCTCCCATTTAGATGAGCCTGGTCATATAGTAGAGAATGATAAAACAATCATTGATTATTCGTTAAGCAACTTATTGGGGAGCATCTATTAACAATGCCAAAGGCAAAGCTATTATTGATTATTAGTCGTGTTATAAATCAATAATCAAAAAAACAATATATTGGTAATTTAACCGAATCATAGTCAATATATTGATGAAGATAATACTTTGTTGATTACACTGTATTAACAGATAAACTGGTAGATTTCTTAATCTGTTTAGATATCCCGTCACCTGATAAGGAAACCTATAACCTTCATAAGAAATTATTAAAGGACGGTAATGGGATAGTAGAGACTTTAACGATCGTGAAAAAATGTTATCATGTTATAAAATCAAGTTATTTGACTCACCTTTTTAGACTCAAACTGCAGGACTTATGAAAGAGTGGTGGCAGAGGTAGAATGAAAAAATCTAGAACATGAATAATAATTGTGTTAAAATATTTATGTAAGGGAATTCAATTTATCAGTAATTTTTTTTGATCTATGTTCCCTTGTGGGAACTTTTTTCATATTAATGCATAAAGAAGATAAACTAAGTTACTTTTTTGTAGAGGTTATCTTTATCAAATACTATTTTTATGAAAGTTTAATAAAGTAATAATCTATAAAAAAACCTCGGAGGGATAAGAGTGAAAAAGAAACCTGAGCTTCCTTTATCATGTAGAGTAATAGAACCGACAAAGTTTAATGGGTATAAAATTAGTTTCATAATTCGTGATCTGAGTCAATTATTTTCATTAGATCAAAACAGTGCAATAGGATACTATACTATAGAGATCAATGATAAGTTAGAAATTGATTTAGGTGAATATTCCTGTGAATTCATCAGCTATACAGATCTTTCATCAACTTTTTTATCTGATGGTATTGGAGCTTTACAATCTACACCAGAAAAACTTAGAATTTCATTAGATTCTGAGATTAACGATTATTTATTTACTTTTGAGTACATAGTTTCAATGAATTTAACTTCAAATAATATTGATTTAAATAATCCTACACTAGAGGTTGAAGAGGTTCAATATGTTAATAAAAAAACATTTGTGACTTTTAAATTAACAATTGAAATAACTTATCAAGCTGAAGAATCAATCTATGATATCAATAATGAAACACTTCAAAATGATGTCTTTCTTGCTATTTCTGATGATCAACAGGCTTATAACGAGAGAATTTCTGTATTGGTAGATGCAGGAGCTGATATTAATGCACCTGTTTATGAAGAATATTATGCATTAATTAGTTGTCTTGGTGCAGTAACTTTAGATGATAGATCTATTGTCAATGAAGAAGCAGCAATGATTTTGCTTGACCTAGGAGCTGATGCTAGTTTTGACTCTTCAGAGAATAATAGCGGATATCCATTATTGTATGCTGTACAATCACAACTTACAGATGCAGTCAAATATTTGTTAGAATATGGAGCCGACCCCAATTATTTAGATTTTCGTAATGTTACACCATTTTATGTGGCATGTCAAAAAGGTGATATTGGGATAGTAAAAGCATTAGTTGATGCAGGAGCTGATTATGACCTCGAACAGTTTGGAGGGTACTTTCCGTTAGATGTTGCTGTTGTTCATGAAAATTATCAAGTGATTAAATATTTAGTTTCTTTAAATGCTGATAAATCTGATAACACCATTATACCTGATTTTTTAAATGAGATTGAAAATGCAGAAGACACTGAGGATAATGACAATTATAAAAAGCAAACTCCTGAAGAAAGAATTATTAATGATTATTTTGTCACAGATACACTTGAAATTGAAGGTGTAAATTATACTGTTTATCATCATCCACAAGCATCTCTTGATATTATTGAGTTAAGAATTTCATGGGCAATCATTGATAAAGATATAATTGTCGGCAATAGAACTAAAGTGAAATTTCTTGGATTAAATATTATATATAACGGTGACAAAACTTTTACAGTACAATCTTTTTTTGATGAGAATGATCCAACAGAACAAGAGAATTCTGAAGAAGATACTATCACAAAAACATTTGATTCAGAAGAAGAACAACTTGAATATATAAGTGAAGAAAAAATGTTTGAAGACGATCATCCAGATCAAGAAGAGACAGCTCAAATTAGAGATTTTGAAGAAATACTGTCAAGTTGGCTAAAAAAACATGATAGATGTATGAAATGGTATTGGATACCAACTGATGACAATAGAAAAGTAATTCATGAAGAAATTATCTTTACAAACGAAATCCAGTTAGGTGATTTAGTAACTATTCCTAAAATTGGAGAAAATCTTCTCGTGAAAAATATTTCTGCCGAAACCGAATATTATGAAGACTTGTCTTCAATTGAAAAATTTAATTATTCAGTTAAAAGATCATCTAAAAAGTATTTTCGCTTTTCTCTCGCTGGTGAATTACACCATACAAGTGTAAATAATTTAGAAAAAATAATAAGAAGTTATGGACATGAATTTTATTCTTATATTGTTTGTTATGCTGATTATTATATTAGTTCGGGTAAAACTTCAAAGTTATTGGGAAAAATATCGAAATATCATGATATAAAAGTAATAAATGAAGAAGAATTACTTGAACTAATTAAATCTACTGCTAAGACGAACAAAGATGAGCTAAAACCTATAGTATTAAAGGTTGAGAAAATTAGATTTGGAAGTGAAGTTTCAAAAGGTTTTTCCAGAAAAGGTTATAGATTAGCGAAAAAGAAAGGTTGGTACCCTAGAATACATCCAGATATGAAAGCAGTAACTATTTTTGTAACAAATAATGTTGAAAAAGATACAGTGTATGATAAGGATAAGTATTCAAATGCAGAAATAATGAATGAAAAAGAGTTTCTTGATTATGTAAATTCCCAGCCAGATCCATCTTATGATGTAACTATTAAAGTATAATTTTAAAATTATCGGCGTTTTTAATCCATTATTCTGTGAACTAATACAGATCAAAAAATATTAATTGTATGTAAGGAAATACTATTTTTTTTAAAATAAGTTACTAGTTGAGAAGAACATGGAAAGCTTACGAACTAATATAAAAACAGTAAATAAGAACTTAAAAATTCAAACTTAGAAGAATCGAAAGATAGAATTCAATAAATTGTTCATAATAGAAAAAAAGCATGTGTTAAATATTGCAATTTATTGTCATTATAAATGATATTTCTCAAATGTAAGTTGGTGTAAAAGCATTTCTAGATGCGGTGAGTAATACCCTACATCACATTAAAGTTAAATACGCTGTAACATTAAAAAAAAACAGACCTGAAACAATAATGTTTGTGATCAGTACAGATTGGTATGAGAATTCTTCAGGAGAATATATATATATCATAAAGTAAAACACATGATTCAAAGGATACAAAAGAACTATGATTGGGAGTTCTAATTCTTAGGTGTGAATATTGATACTTTTGATATAGCATCTAGAATTGGTATTAAATAAAGTAGAGCTACTAATTACCATCATGACAAACTGGGTTTCATTTTATCCCATAAAGGTATGGACAAAGCAATGAAAGAAATCAAAGTTAAAAAGAGAAGTTTCTAATAGTTTGAAGGAAGATGTTGAATCTGATTATAATAAGAGATCTATTAATAAGTAAAGAAAATCTATCTATTTGAGTAAGTTATTCTAAAATAGGTATTTTTTCTAAAAGAATTGTCAAAAAAAGGTAAGCGTCAACTGATGGATGTATTGAAATGAGTCACGTTCCCTTGATAAAATAGTATCAAGAAAGAAGGTGACTTTTTATATGAATCTAAAAGAAAACAGAAAAAGGTGGAGAAAAATCATAACCGATCAAGCAACGT
>JAIPEV010000013.1 GCA_021736965.1 Halanaerobiales bacterium
CCAACACTTAGATTAATCTTAACAGCCTTATTATCTCTAACTAGATATACATAAGGAAATGTTTCAAGATCAATGACTGCATTTATAGGTAAAGTAATCGCTTTATGAGCTCTTTGTTTACTTATCTCAACATCTACAAATGTACCTGGATATAAATTATCTGTCTCTCCGATAATTTCTATCTTTATTGGATATGCTTCGTTTTGAGCATTAATCACCGGTGAAATAGTTGATATTTTACCTTCAATCACTCTTTTCTTATCATTTTTTATGATGATATCAACTTTATCTCCACTTTTGACATATGATCTTATTTGTGGTGTTAAACTTGTTTCTACATTTAATTTATTTAGATCAACCAATCTAATAACCGGACTACCTGCTCCAACCATTTCATTTTCTTCTGTATTAATCACAGCAATATGAGCATTAATCGGACTAAATATTATTGCTTTTGAAAGTTGTAAATTAATCTGTTCCAAACCTGCTTCAGCTTGTTTAAGATTAGCTTCAGCTGCTTTAATTTGTTCCTCTCCCGCTCCTTTTTTAACCCTATTTAGGTTAATCTCAGCAATCTTTAAATTAACCTTTGCTACCTCTACTTGAGTTTTAGCACCCTGTAACTGTTGTTTTAGTTGAGTAGGATTATTATATGTTTCTTTAGTTAATTCATAAAGCTGTTTTGCTGAATTTAAAGATATTTCAGCCTGGTCTTTGGCAATACGAGCGCTTTCTATAGAACTTTTTGCATTTTCAACCTGTAATAAGGAGTTTTGATAAGCAGATTGAGCATTCTTTAACTGTAAGTTTACACCCTCAAATTGATTTTCACTAATTACTTCCTCTTTATAAAGTTGTTCCATTCTTTGATAATCTATTTTAGTCTGATCTAAATTATTTTTTGCTTGTTGTACCCCTACTTTTGCTTGTTTAAGTGCTTTTGTTGTTTGATTTAATCTTTCTTCTGTAGCTAAAAGCTGTTGTTGGGCATTTTTATACTGCATCTCGGCATTTATTAACTGTTGTTTTAAAGATGTTTTATTTTCATATATTTCTTCAATTAATTTTAAACTATCTTTGGCGTTATTTAAAGAAATCTCAGCCTGCTCATAGTTTGCTTCAGCTGTTTTAATATCTTCAATAGTAGCTCCATTTTTTAGTTGAGCTAGGTTTGCCTCAGCAGCTTTTAAAACTGCCTCTGACTGTTTTTTTTGGATTAATAATTGACTTTTATCAAATTCTAATAATTTATCACCTTTATTAACTTTATCACCTATAGAAACATAAACTGTATTAACAGTCCCACTTATCTCTGCAGATAAGTTTACAACTTTATTCGGTGTAATCTTCCCTGAGATTTGTTCAATTATAGTTATATCTTCTTTAATTGGTTTGACTGTCTTTACAGGTTCTTGAGCACCTACTATTATACTAAAACATAAAATTAAGGTTAATGTTATGACTAATATTTTATTTACTTTCATTTAAAATCACTTCCTCAAAATAATTATTTAATGTACCTGTTTGATATAATAAATTGTATATACTGATCAGATACTGCTTATAAGTTTGATTTTTACTGATTCTTATTTGTTTTAAGTTTGTCTCTGCCCTGATAACATCCAAACTGGTTTTAACCCCATTTTTATATCTATTTACAGCTTGATTATAGTTTTCAACAGCTTGTTGCTCATTTTCTTTGGCTATATTGAAACTTTCATAATTTTGATCAATCTTATAAAGAGCTGCCATTACTTCAGTTGCTATACTATCTTTTATTTGACTTAAATTATTATCTAAGCTCTTTTTTTCTAATTCGATTTTCTTTTGTTTAATCTTTGATTTATTACCATCATAAAGTGGAATAGAACCACTTACTGTCATAGTAAGGTTACCATTATTGAAGTCTAGATTACTACCTTCAAAACTATAATTACCTCTTAAGAAGAATGAAGGCTTATATAAAGTATTTTCTAACTTCTTATTAATATCTTGAATCTCTTGATTTAACAAAATACTTCTAACTTCAAATCTATTCCTATAGGCTTTCTCTAATAGAAAATCAAGTTCTTTATTAAATTTAGGTATTTCAGGTTTTTTTAAAGTGTAATCATTGCTATCTAACTTTAAAAGATCTGCTAACCTTTTTTTGGCAATTTTTAAATCATTTTCAGCTGATAATATAGACTGTTTTGTCTTATTAACTTCTATTTTAACCTGATTAAGATCACTTTTAATTACAAGACCTGCCTCATAGTTTTTTCGAACATTTTCCAGGTGACTATTTACTAATATAAGAGAGTTTTTTTGAATATCAACTAAGTCTTCTTTAATTAATACATTAAAGTATGCTTGAATTAAATTGTTTAAAGTATTATTTAAGGTTTGTTCATACCTTAGCTTATTAAGATCAACTACTTTTTCACTTAACTTAATACTATTTTTTACTTTACCACCGAGATAAAGTGGTTTATTTACTGATAAAGTAGTATTATAGTTATCCTGGGAAACTTCTTCAAACTCCACCGGTATTAACTGATATTTAGGTACTGTAAACCCTTGAAATTCAGTAGTTCCAGTTTCTAAAAATACATATTCAGTCGGTGTCTCAGGAGCTTCACCCAACCTTGTATATGAGGCTTGTAATGTTACCTCTGGTGAAAGTCCTTTTTTTGCTAAGTTTAAATCTAAATTGGATAGCTCAATATCATTTGTTGCATTTTTAAGTTGTGAACTGTTTTTTAATAGATAATTTGCTGTATCTTTTAAAGTTAACTCTTCAGCTTTTAATTCAATTGTAATTGAAACAATTAAAATCGCAATCGAAAAGATTATTAAAAATTTATTTTTCTGCATTTCTATCTTCCTTCCCTTTTAATCCGTTCATAATAAACTCAAAAATTTTTTCAGCCTTGCTTTTTTCTGTACTATCTTTTAGACCATGATCTTTAAAGATATTTGCACTATTGGCTGTGTTTATTATCATTAGGGCATATTCGTGAGGATTACCTTCTCTAAAAACACCTGTCTTTATTCCTTTTTGAATTGTATTTTCAATGACTTTTAATACTTCAAGATGCTTTTTTTCGATCACTTCTTTGAAATCTCTATTTATCATTTCATTATTATTAATTAACATCTTAGCAACATCATAATTATTGTCACTAAATTCTACTCTCTTTATAATGTATTCATGTATTATTTCTTGAGGTTCTTTATTAGAATCTTTTAATTTAATCACACTATCGAAAAATGCTTTACCTTTCTGTTTAATTATAGAAAAAAATAGATCTTCTTTACTATCAAAATGCCAGTATATTGTCCCTTTACCAACATTAGCTTTCTTAGCAATCTGAGATATAGATGTCTCACTAAATCCTTTTTGCGCAAATAGTTTGGTTGCTTTAGTCATAATATTCATTTTTGTATCTTCTTTCATCTTATCACTCCTATTCATTCTCGACCGACCGTTCAGTTTATTATGTAAATACTATCAAACTAAGCTTATTATGTCAATAAATATTTTTTAATTAACAAACTATAATTTTATTTTATAAAAAAAAAAAAGATAATCCTATTAAGATTATCTTTTAGTTTAAGTTATTAAATTTTTATTATAAACTTATTATTTGTTAATGTTATAAAAAGCATCCATACCTGCATATTTAGCAGCATAGCCAAGTGCTTCTTCAATTCGTAATAGTTGATTATATTTTGCCACTCTTTCAGATCTTGCTGGAGCACCTGTTTTTATTTGCCCTGTATTCATAGCTACAGCTAAATCAGATATTACTGTATCACTGGTTTCTCCACTACGGTGTGATATAACAGAAGTTAAACCTGCTTTTTTAGCCATTTCAATTGTTTGAAGTGTTTCTGTTAAGGTTCCAATTTGATTTACTTTTATTAATATAGAGTTACTCACCTTATTATCTATACCTTTTTTTAATCTCTTGGTGTTTGTTACAAAGAGATCATCTCCAACCAATTGAATCTTATTACCAATTCTTTTATTTAATAGTACCCAGTTATCCCAGTCATCTTCGTCAAGTCCGTCTTCAATAGATATTATTGGATACTTTTCAACTAGTTCTTGATAGTAATCTACCAATTCTTTAGGTGTTCTTAAAATACCTTCACCTTTAAAGTTATATTTCCCATCTTCATAAATTTCTGTAGCAGCTACATCTAAAGCCAACTTAATATCTTTACCTGGTTTATAACCGGCTTTTTTAATTGCTTCAATTATAACATCTAAGGCCTCTTCATTAGATGATAAATCAGGTGCAAAACCGCCTTCATCACCTACCCCAGTACTTAAACTTTTCATTTTAAGTACCTTTTTTAGATTGTGATATACCTCTGCACCAATCTGAACTGCTTCTTTAAAACTTTCAGCACCGGTAGGCATTATCATAAACTCTTGAATATCTACATTATTATCAGCATGTTCTCCTCCATTTAAAATATTCATCATTGGTACCGGCAGTTGATTTGCATTTACTCCACCTATATAGTTAAATAGGTACTGATCTGAAACTGAGGCCGCCGCATCTGCAACTGCAAGTGATACACCTAAAATTGCATTAGCTCCCAGCTTACCTTTGTTTTCAGTCCCATCGATCTCAATCATTATATTATCAATTAAGATCTGTTCTCTAACATCCATTCCAATTAACTCAGGTCCAATTATTGTCTGAACATTTTTAACAGCTTTTAAAACTCCTTTACCTAAGAATCTTTTCTCACCATCTCTAAGTTCAACAGCTTCATGAGCACCAGTTGAAGCACCTGAAGGTACTTTAGCTCTTCCCAATGTACTATCTTCTAATACAACATCTACTTCTATTGTTGGATTACCACGTGAATCTAATATTTCCCGTGCATATATATCTTCAATATATGGATTAAACATTAATATCACCTCTTAATTTTTAGTTATCAATGAACTACCAGTCATCTCCTCTGGCTTTTCAATATCTAATATATCAAGCATTGTTGGAGCAATATCAGCTAATATACCGTTTTTTAACTTGGTATCTTTTTTAGCCCCAACATCAATTAATATTACCGGGTTTGAAGTATGAGCAGTATGTGGTTTTCCTAGTTTATCAACCATCTGCTCACTGTTTCCATGGTCTGCAGTTATCAAAGCCCTACCATTCATTTTTAATATTTTAGGTATGATCTCACTCATACATTGATCTATTGCTTCAATGGCTTTAACTGCAGCTTCATAAAAACCTGTATGACCAACCATATCCGGATTTGCAAAGTTTAAAATCACTACATCATAGTAGTTGTCTTCTAATTTTTTTAATAATCTTTCTTTTACTTGATATGCACTCATTTCAGGTTGTAAATCATAGGTAGCTACTTTAGGAGAAGGAATTAATTCCCTATCTTCACCATCAAATTTTTTTTCATCACCACCATTAAAAAAGAAAGTTACATGGGCATACTTTTCTGTTTCAGCAATTCTTAACTGTTTTAACCCATTATCACTAAGTACTTTACCAAGTACATTTTCTATCTTTAACTTTGGAAAAGCAACCGGTAAATCAAATCCTTCATCATACTCAGTCATACATATATAATACAAATTTTTAGGATGTTCTTTAGGTCGTTTAAATTTATCAAAGTCTTTTAAGCCAAGAGCTCTAGTAATCTGTCTTGCTCGATCTGCTCTAAAGTTAAAAAATATTAAAGCATCTTGATCCCTAATAGTAGTAAGTGGTTTACTTTCTTTAAAAACCACACTTGGTAAAACAAACTCATCATTAGCTTCTTTTTGATATGACTTTTCAACTGCTTCTTTAGGATTAGATACCTTTATTCCTTTGCCTAAAACATATGCATCATAAGCTTTTTTTGTCCTGTCCCATCTATTGTCTCGATCCATAGCATAGTATCTTCCACTTACTGTTGCAACTTTGCCTATATTTAATTCTTTCATCTTATTTTCCAACTGTTCAATATAAGTTATTGCACTTTTTGGGGGAGTATCTCTACCATCAAGTATAGCATGGACATAAACATTTTTAATTTCTGCTGTCTTAGCCATCTTTAATAGACCATAAAGATGATCAATATGGCTGTGTACTCCTCCATCTGATAAAAGTCCCATCAAATGAAGTACACTACCATTTTCTTTTACTCGATTTATTGCTTTTTTAATGACATCATTTTCTAAAATTGAACCATCTTTGACAGCTTTAGTTATCCGGGTGAACTCCTGTGGTACAACTCTACCAGCTCCTAGGTTTAGATGCCCTACTTCAGAGTTACCCATCTGACCTTCTGGTAATCCAACAGTTTGACCTGAAGCCTGAATTAAAGATTTTGGGTTTTCACTCCTTAATTTATCCAAAAAGGGAGTTTCTGCATTTTTTACTGCATTTTTTTCTACTTGATCTGACTCACCATAACCATCTAAGATAATTAAGGCAAGTGGTTTTGGTCTGTCCATTTGTACACCTCCTGCTTTACACTTGACTATTTAGTATTCTTTACAATATCTGCAAATGAGTTCGCCTCTAGACTCGCTCCACCGACTAAAGCACCGTCTATATCACTTTCAGCCATAAATTCTTCAATATTATGAGGTTTTACACTACCTCCATACTGAATTCTTAATTTTTGAGAAGCTTCAGGATAGTCAAGATTAACTACATCTCTTATATAACTAACTACCTGATTAGCCTGTTTGGCTGAGGCAGATTCTCCAGTTCCAATCGCCCAGATTGGTTCATAAGCTATAACAGTTTGACTTACCTGATTTGCAGTTAAACCCTTTAAGGCATTTTTGATCTGATTTTTAACCTTATCTTTGGTTTTATTTTCTTTTCTTTCTTCAAGACTTTCCCCAACACATATTATTGGTTTTAATTTGTGCTCAAAAGCGGTTTTTACTTTTTTATTTACTTCTTGATCAGTTTCATTATAGTACTCTCTTCTTTCTGAATGTCCGATAATTATATATTCAACACCAAGTTCTTTTAACATTACTGCTGAAATGTCTCCAGTATAAGCTCCACTTTTTTCCCAGTGCATATTTTGAGCTCCTACTTTAATATTACTGTCCTTTGTAAGTTTTACAACTTCCTGTAAGTCAATAGCAGGTGGACAAACCCCTATCTCTACATCTTTAATATCAGATACAAGTGTTTTTAACAAACTAATCAGTTCATTAGCCTCTTTTACAGTTTTATTCATTTTCCAATTACCAAAAATAATTGGTTTTCGCATCTTTAGTGCCTCCCTACCTAATTATAATAATACTTATTGAAAACGATAAATTATTTATGCTCAAGACATTATTCTTATATTAAAATAAATAGTTCAAATTAAATCTATAAGTAATAATTTAATATTATTTCCAATCCAACAAAATATATGATTACTATTTAAGATCATCTAAAGCCTCAACAGCTGGTAATGGTTTACCTTCAAAAAATCTTAATGAAGCTCCTCCACCTGTCGAAACATGGGTCATCTTATCTAATAAGTTAGCTTTTTTTACTGCTGCAGCTGATTCTCCTCCACCTATAATAGTCTTAGCATCTGTTTCAGCTAAAGCATGAGCAATTTTATTTGTTCCCTTTGCAAACTGATCGAATTCAAAAACACCAATTGGTCCATTCCAGATTACAGTTTTGGCATCTTTAATTATTTTTGTATATCTTTTTAAAGTCAAAGTACCTCCACTATCCAGTATCTCCCAGTCTGTAGGGATTTCGCTTACTTTCACTTCCCTACTTTGCGCATCTTTTGAAAACTGATCTGCAATTATTACATCTTCTGGTAATAAAAGGTTAACTCCCTTATTTTCTGCTAACTTAATTAACTTTAATGCTGTATCTATTTTATCATCTTCAACTAGAGATTTCCCTACTTCATAACCTTTTGCTTTTAAGAAAGTATTAGCTATTCCACCACCTGTTAATATATAGTCAACTATTTCTAATAGATTTTCAATTACAGATATCTTATCAGATATCTTAGCTCCTCCCATGATAGCAACAAAAGGATGTTCAGGGTTGTTCATAACATCACCTAGGGCATTAAGTTCACGCATCAGTAAAAATCCTGCTGCAGAGGGTAAGTAATCTGTAACACCCACAGTAGAGGCATGTGCTCTATGAGCTGCTCCAAAAGCGTCAAGTACAAATATATCTGCATTTTCTGCTAATTTTTTGGAAAATTCGGAATCATTCTTTTTTTCATTAGGATAAAATCTGGTATTTTCAAGTAACAAAACATCTCCATTTTGCATCCTATTTACTGCTTTTTTTACTTCTTCTCCAATACAATCATCTACTTTTATAACCTTTTTGTTTAATAAATTGGCAAGTTCTTTTGCAACAGGATCCATCTTGAATTCATCTTTAATTTCACCACCAGGTCTGCCTAGATGAGACATCAAGATTACCTTTGCATTTTCATCGATTAGATAGTTAATAGTGGGTAAAGCTGCCTTTATTCTGTTAGTATCAGTAACTTTATCCCCATCAAGTGGAACATTAAAATCAACCCTAACAAGAACTCTTTTGTTTTTAAAATTATAGTCTTTTAAAGATTTCTTCACCTCAAAAACACCTCCAATAAGAGTAAAATAGGGTTAAAGATTAGATACTTTAACCCTATTTTTTATATATAAATTTAAAATCCTAATTTTTTCATCTTTAATGCTAGATCATTAAGCCTTTGAGCATAGCCCCATTCATTGTCATACCAGGATAAAATCTTAACCATATTACCCTCAATAACCTTTGTATAGTTCGCATCAAATATCGATGAATGAGAATTACCAATAATATCTCTTGATACTATAGGTTCTTCGTTATACTGTAATATATTCTTCATCTCACCTTCAGCATACTTTTTCATCATACTGTTTATATCTTCTTCAGTAAGATCGGTCTCTAAAGTTGCAACAAGATCTACTAAAGAACCAGTTGGGGTTTGAGTTCTAACTGCCATACCATCAAGTTTACCTTCTAATTCAGGTAAAACTAATGTTGTAGCAACTGCAGCACCAGTAGTAGTAGGTACAATATTCTCAGCAGCAGCACGTCCTCGTGTGATCTTCTTCCAGTTGTAAGGTCCATCCAAAAGATTTTGTGATGAAGTATAGGAATGAATAGTAGTCATCAATCCCTTTTCAATACCAAACTCTTTATCAAGGATCTTTGCAACAGGTGCTAAACAGTTTGTTGTACAGGAAGCATTTGATACTATATTATGCTTTCCAGGGTCATAATCCTGATCATTCACACCCATTACTAAAGTAATATCTTCATTTTTTGCAGGTGCAGATATAATAACTTTTTTAGCACCGGCTTTTAGATGTTTTTTCGCATCATTTGCATTTGTAAATAATCCTGTAGATTCATAAACAACTTCTACGCCTAAATCCTTCCAGGGTAAATCAGCTGGATCTTTTTTATTAAGTATTTTTATCTCTTTACCATTTACAATAATTGAACTATCTGTATGATCAATTTCTCCTTTAAAAGTACCGTGGTTTGAATCATACTTTAATAAGTAAGCTAAAACCTTTGGATCAACTAAATCATTAATTGCTACAAATTCAATTTCAGGATTATCTATTGCACCTCTTAAAGCCTTCCTTCCAATAGCACCAAAACCATTAATTCCAACCTTTACACTCATCATAACTCCTCCTTATTTATTTTATATAATATTGACTAATTAATTAACATTTTTAACTTAGATTTATTATTTATTTTCACCTCCTTTTAATTTTAATATTTCTCTTGCTGTCAGTTCATCAGTTATTAAAACATCATGGTATTTGGGTGAAACAACAGAGATTATTGCTTTTGCTTTTTTTACTCCTCCAGCTACTGCAATTACCTTTTCAATCTCCTTTAAATTTTCCATACTTAAACCTACACTGGCAGTTGAATATACTACCTTACCATCTTGATTAAAGTAAAGTCCAAATGCCTCACCAATAGCACCCTTATCTTTTAGTTTTCTGACCTGTTTATTATCCATTCCCCTTCTAGTTGACATCATTTCTGCAGTTCCTATTCCGTGAATTAAAATATTGGTTTTAAGCAGTTGATCTAATGTTTTCTTTATAGAGGGTTCATTTGTAATCATAGCCAGGCTTTCTTTGGTTATATCATCAGGTATATGAAGAAGCTTATACTTGCCACCTATCTTCTTTGCAATCTTTGCAGCAATTGTATTTGCTTGAATCTCTACTTTTTCACCTAAACCTCCTCTACCAGGAAGGACTGTTACATTTCTTTTCTTCTCTTTAATTACCAGATTTTCTGCAATTTCTGCAAGGGTAGAACCACCTGTCACAGTTAAGATATCATCATCTTTTATTATTTCTTTTAGATATCTGGCAGTAAACCTGCCAATTTCTTTATTGATAAGTTTAAAATCATTTTCTACAGGTACTACCATTACTTTCTTTATTCCAACTAAACTTTCTATCTTATCTTCAAGATACTTTATATCCTTTATTTCTTTAATGTAGATATCAAGTTCATTAAGAAAGTCTTGACCATTTTTGGTAATAACTGTTCCACTTTTAGTTATCTTAATATACTTTTGATCATGGAGAAAATCAATATGTTTTCTTACACTTCTTATACTTAACTTTAATTTACTGGATAAAGATCTTCTCCCTATTGGTTGATAGTTATATACTTCTTTAAGTATATTATATCTTATCTCAGCAATATTTATCAATTCAGGGACTAACTTTTTTTGTATCTTTAATAGATAGTTCATTTAATCCCCCCCCAGTTTCGGGATTATTTTGTCCTCGCGGAACATATTTGTCCCGATGGCTGTATAAATAACTCCATAGCATATATTAAATATGAATAATCATATTCCTTTCTAGATATTAATATTTTTTTCTTCTTTTTACCGAAGAAGGTATCCCCAGTTCATTTCTATATTTTGCTATTGTTCGTCTCGATAACTTTAAGTTCTGTTTGTTTTTTAACAACTTAGATATTTCGTTATCACTTAATGGTGATTTTTTATTTTCATCTTTAATTAATTCAATTATTATTGCTTTTATACTTATCGTTGAAATATCGTTTACACCACCACAGAAAAAGAACTTAAAGTCAAAAATACCTCTAGGAGTTTGAATGAACTTATTATCAGTAGCCCTACTAACAGTAGATTCATGCATCTCAATCTCATCAGCTATATCCTGCATTGTTAATGGCTTTAGATATTTAACTCCCTTATCTAAAAAGTTCTTTTGTCTATCTGCTATAGTTTTTGCTATTCTGTATACAGTCATTCTTCTTTGTTCAATGCTTTTTATTATCCAGAGAGCAGATTTAAATTTTTTCTCTAGATAGCGATAAGTATCATCTTTTTTACTTTTCTGCATTACCTCATAGTAATATGGATTAATTCTAAGTAGTGGTGAAGCCTTATCATTTAATACAATCACATACTTATTATTTACTTTTTTTATTACTATATCCGGCATAATATACTGTGTTTTTTTATGTTCTGTAACTAAAGAAGCTGGATTAGAAGTAAGTTTTGTGATAACTTGAAGTGCTTTTGTTAATCTCTTTTTGTTCCATTTTGTTTCCTTTAATAATTCTTGATTCTTTTCAGTTAAAATTAAATCAAGATATTCAGCAATTAAAAATTCTGCGTCATTTGTATCTAAATCTACTTGTTCAAGTTGTGATAAATAACATTCTTTTAAGCTCCTAGCAGCAATACCAGCTGGTTCAAGTTGTTGTATTTTCTTTGTGATCTTTTCTACTAATTTAATATCTGCATCTAACTCTTTGGCAATTTGGTTTACTGACCTCGGTAAAAACCCTTTTTCATCAAGGTTACCCAATATGTACTTACCTATCTTTATTTCATCATCTGTTAAAACTTCATAGAGTTGATTTTCAAGATATTCCAAAAGATTAGGCTGGTAAGTAACCATATTTTCATAGTTAAAGTCTTCCTGATTATAGTTACTACCATATCTATAACTTTGGTACTGGTTTTTTATTCTTTGATCAAGATGATCCTCTCTTTCTTCATACTTATCTAATAAAGGATTATCTTTCATCTCATCTTCTAAAAACTCCTTTAGTTCAATACTAGAATATTGAAGGAGTTTTATTGCCATCTGAAGTTTTGGAGTCATTACTAATTCTTGTTTCTGCTCCAGATTAACATCTAAATTAAGAGCTAGATCCATCTTTTCCACTCCTTATCTTACTTGCAATCTTATTTAATCTTCTAATACGATTATATACACCAGATTTGCTGAGTTTTGGGTTTAATATCTCTCCTAATTCTTTTAAACTAAGATATGGATTTTCTTTTCTAAGTAAGGCAATCTCTCTTAAACTTTTTGTGATATTATCTAAACCCTTTTCTTTTTCTATTAACTTGATATCCTCTATCTGATTCATAGCAGCCTTTACTGTTTTATCTAAATTAGCTGTTTCACAGTTTACCCTTCTATTGACTTTGTTTTTAATATCTTTAAAAACTTGTGCACTTTCTAACTTTAAAAGTGAGTTGTATGAGCCCATAAGATTCAACATCGTTACAATATCATTATATTTTTTAAGATAAATTACATACTTGCCTTTATGGTCATTAAGATGAGGATCTAGATCAAATTTTTTCATAAGTTCAATTATTTCTTCGGCATGAGTTTGATGTTCACACCTTATTTCAAGATGGTATTCAGCTTTCGGTCTATTTACAGAACCCCCTGCTAAAAAAGCCCCTCTCAGATATGCTTTTCTAAAAATAGATCTTCTTTTAATCCAGGCTATAATCTTAAAAAGTAAGTTATGAGAACTATCTAAAATTCCTAACTTTTCTAAAAAATCATAAATACCTTTCTGAGGTCGAATAAATAGTTCGTACTTTTTTCTTTTCGTTAGATTGTTTTTTTTAACTCTTATTTCACTTTCAAATTTGTACTCTTCTTTTATATATCTATAAATTCTCCGGGCTACATCACCATGGTAAACCCCAATCTTTACTGCAAGCTTACTATTTGAAATCAAAATAGATCCACTCATTCTAATCAAAGCAGATAGTTCTGCTTGGTGTGCTTTTTTATCTTTTAACTCTAGATGTGCCAACTCATGTTTAACATCATCTGTAAAGGACATTAAATATCACCATCTTATCTATATATCCAAAATTATTTTAGCAAGTTTATAAGGATCATGCCTAATAAAGTCTCCAGTTTGTATTAAATTAGCATCAATAACCTTAATACCTAAATTGTTTAAAATATCTCTATCATCTCTAACAGGATAAGCTCCTTCATATGCATACTTTTTTAAAAGTTTTTTATTACTTCCATTTTTATTTATCACTATATATTCAAATAGATTTTTCCCTATATGTTGATTTATAGCTTTCAGATGATCAGATGCACTATGATCAGTTGTTTCTCCTGGTTGTGTCATTATATTATTAATAAATACTTTTTTTGCACTACTTTTCTCTATGGTCTCTGACATATTTTTCACTAACAAATTAGGAATTAAGCTGGTATAGAGACTTCCTGGTCCTACTAATATATATTCTGCTTCAAGAATTGCATTTTTTGTTTTTTCAGTTATTTCAACATCTCCTGGTTTTAAAAATACTTTTTTAATCTTTTTATTAAAATTTGGTATTTCTGATTCACCAATAATCTCACTGCCATCCTCATATACAGCACCAAGATTAACCTTTTCATTTGTAGAAGGTATTACCTTACCCCTGATTGCTAAAACCTTTGAAGATTCTTCAACTGATTCTTCAAAGTCACCAAGAACCTCTGTCATAGCAGCGATAAAGAGATTGCCAAAACTATGCCCTCTAAGATCTCCTTCTTTATGGAACCTATATTGAAATAAATCTTCCATTAAGGTTTCTTTATCAGCAAGAGCAACTATACAGTTTCTAATATCACCCGGTGGTAAGATATCAAGTTCATTTCTTAATTTGCCCGAACTGCCTCCATCATCTGCTACAGTTACTAAGGCAGTTATATTACTGGAAAATTCTTTTAATCCTCTAAGTAGGTTTGAAAGTCCAGTACCTCCACCTAATGCAACTATTTTAGGGCCTTTTTGTAGTTGATTTTTTTTAAATAATACATTTACAAAATCATCATCTTTATAGATCTCTTCATTTAACTTTTTTACAAATCTATTTCCAGCATAAGTTAAAAGAGCTAGTGATATAATAATTAAAACTATACCTATTACCATATTTGTATAATAATTTAAAGTACCACTTAAACCTGTTACTATTTCATATATTCCTTTAATTATATAGTCAACAATATTTATCTGTAAAAGCAAAGCAATTCCGGTACTAAGTAAAAGTAAAGCTAATATACCTATTACAAACCATCTTTTAATACCAAGTCCGGGATAGAGCCATTTCCATAATTTCATAGAACCACTTCCGATTTATTTATTTATATCTCGGTGGTTAACAGTAGCCTTATAACCCATATCACTTAAAATATTTTTTAATTTTACAGCTGTAGTTACTGAGCGATGGTGTCCACCTGTACAACCAATTGCAATACTAAGATGACTTTTACCTTCTTTTTCATACTCAGGTACTAAAAAATTTATCAAATCAAAAAACTTATCATAAAACTTACTGGTATTTGGCCACTTTAATATATAATCTTTTACCTCTTGATCAAGCCCAGTTAACTTTTTTAATGAATCAACATAGTAAGGATTGGCTAAAAATCTAACATCAAAGACCATATCTGAATCCATTGGTATACCATATTTAAAACCAAAAGAGATAATATTGATCGCCATACTTTGTAGATCTTCTTCATTAGATATATAATTTCTTTTAAGTCTTTCTTTTAACTCCTTAATAGATATGTCAGTTGTGTCTATGATATTATTTGCCTTTCCTCTTAGTTGTTCAAGTCTTTTTCTTTCCTTTCTTATTGCATCTAAAACTCGCCCCTCTTTTTCTAGAGGATGGCGTCTTCTTGTTTCCTTATATCTATCAACTAAAGTTCGATCAGATGTCTCTAAAAATAGAATTTCATGCTCTATCTGGTTTTCTTCCAAATAGTTTAACTTTTCAGTTAGATCATCAAAAAACTTTCCACCTCTTATATCTGAAACTACTGCAATTTTATCAAGCTCTGAATGAGAACAAAGTTCTGCAAATTTAGATAATAAAACAGGAGGTAGGTTATCAACACAAAAGTAGCCACTATCTTCAAAATAATTTAATGCTGTCGATTTACCAGCTCCAGATATTCCTGTAATTATAATAAATTGCATCTTATACACTCCTGTTTTCTAACCTCATTTTATAATATTATTAATAGGTTGTAAAATTTACTTAAGACTTAACAAAGGATAGGAAAGTCTTTTTCTCTTAAAGAAAATTCAGCTGGTAATAAACCAGCACACTCACCATCAATATCTATCAAGACTCTTTGATCAGAGTCTAAGACGATCTTTTTGCCTTTGATATAATCAATTTTAGGATAATAAATATGGGTACCTTTATAGGCTTTGTATAGATTTAATATAGTTTCAATTTTGTTTAAATTACCGAGTATAACAATATCAAAAAACCCATCATCAATCAGTGCTTCCGGTGCAATATGCATACCTCCACCAAAATATTTACCCAAACTTACCATTACACTGTTAAGTACTCCCTTCTTTATTACCTTTTGATCTACTTTAAGTTCCATTTCTTTATTTTTATATGTAATTAATGTCCTTATTACTCCCCAGATGTAGGTGATTAATCCACCCATAACTTTAGATGATCGATTAACATACTCAACAGTAGCCCCACCTAAACCAGCATCTGCAGTATTAATAAAGTACCGTTCTATTTGATTGTGATCAAAATCAAGGTACTTTACCTTGCCTAAGTCAACCCATCTTTTTTTATATCGATGATAGGTTTTTATTACCTCTGCAACCTCTTTTTTTAAACCCAGTGTTTTTATATAGTCTGAACCGGTCCCCTGTGAAAAAACTAAAAGAACTGCTTTTTCATTTATTAACTTCCCATTATTAAAAAAGCCATTTACAACCTCATTAACTGTACCATCACCACCAACAGCCATTATCGTCTGATAACCCTCTAAAAGTGCTTCTTTTGTTAACTCGATAGCATGACCGGGGTAAAGAGTCTCTTTGATCTTTAAGTTTAACTTGTTTTTTTCAAACTCTTTTTGATGGGTAGGCCACCTTTTTTTAGTTTTTCCATTTGATGAAACAGGATTAACAATTGTAAATATAGTATTTTCTTTAGCTGTATTATCTTTAACATTTTTATTAATCAATAATCTCACCTACATAGTATATAATTTCTTTTTTAGTTAGAAGAATCCTCTTTTGTACTTTAAAGATCTCAATTTATAATCTTAATATTTAAAATAATTTATACTAAAATTCCTTACTTCACTCATATAAAAAACCACCTTTAATAGGTGGTCATCTTTTACTCAGAACTAACTTTGCACTATCTAAAAAAGAACTTTCGGATACTGCCAGTATTTTGAGTACCTCTTTTTTCTTAATTTTTATTTTTTGATTTAAATAAAAAAGATCAGGATTATCTTCAATAAGTCTAAGAGTAGAATAACCCATTGCATTATTGACAGAATAAAACTTTTTATATCCTGACAATCTATCAGGTACTGCATCATAGTATTTAATTAAAGCATCGGAATGTTTTTTTACATTTGAAACCATCTTATTTAAAGCAATTAAAGCCTGATCTTGATACTTTTTATCTATTAATTTTTTTTCTGTAATATTAAGCTCTTCTAAAGGCCACTAATGTTTTTTATCATTGATAATATCTATTTTTATATCCCTAATTATATTAACCTTTTGTAAAAAAAGACCTGATTCAACAAAGTTTTTCTCTAAAATCTTTTTATCTTTTTTACTTACTTTTATCTTTTCTATTATTAAATCTGTTAAAAAACCACCAACAGTACCGGCCACATAATAACAGTATTCATTTAGCTGATTAAAGGTTTTAACTTCCCTGTCAAGATATTTTTTCATTCCTACTTTCATCTCATCTAACCAGCGATAAGATATTTCTTTTATATTATTATCAAAAGTATTAAAGCAGCTGGCTAACTTATCTATATTTTTAACCAAATGTCTAATTGAATTATCAAAGTAAACTGCCATCTTTTTTATATCTTCGATTAAAGACTTTTCAACCTCTGTAGAAGGATCAAATACTGATACTACTTTATCCATATATTTTTTTCTTGTCGATATTTCTATTTCTCCCTCATCTTCAAAACTATCTAACAGTCTATCTATTAGATAAGTTACCATAACTTCCTTTCTTATTTCACTATCTATAAGTGGTTTTGTAAGTGCAAAACTCCTTGATACCTTGGGTAGTATATTCCTACA
>JAIPEV010000014.1 GCA_021736965.1 Halanaerobiales bacterium
ATACTACATCAGGAGCACCTTTTAAGTAGATATAATTTCCAGTTGGAGTTTTATAGGATGTAGCCATATATTTATCTTCTGAAGTAAAAGGTATTTCATTTGTTCTTTGATAATCATTTTTTTCTAATTCTTTTTTATCAAGACCAGCTTTTTTTGCTGCAGTAATTACAGCACCCTCAGTAGGATCTCCAACAACATTCCATATATTATCTTCCTTGTTAATTACTGCATTACTGCTAAATATTGCAGATTTTAAAAACAATTTAAGTGTGTGTTCTTTTTTAAGTTCTATTGTTTTGTTATTTTCTATAAACTCTCCTTCAGGTTTATAGCCTGTTCCTGTTACATTAATATATCTATTTGGTAAATAGATTTGATTAACAGTCATCTGATTTTCGGTTAAAGTACCTGTTTTATCTGTACAGATTACAGTTGTAGATCCTAAAGTTTCAACTGCTGGTAAGCTTTTTACCAAGGCATTATGTTTAGCCATTCTACGCATCCCGATAGCTAATGTAATTGTAGCAACAGCTGGTAAACCTTCTGGTACTGCTGCAATTGCTAAAGCAATACCGGTTTTAATCATATCTATTACTTCATTGCCTGAAATTATTCCTATTAAGGAGATAATTCCAGCTAAGAATAAGGTTATCACAATTAATGACTTACCCATTTGATCTAATTTTTCTTCTAGAGGAGTTTTTTTATCTTCAGTTTCACTTAATAAATCACTTATCTCTCCCATTTCAGTCTTATTACCGGTTCCAGTTACTATAACAATTCCATTTCCCCTTGTAACTGCTGTTCCCATATAGACCATATTGGTTGTATCTGCTAGAGAAAGTTCTTCTTTTTTTAACTTGTCTGTATCTTTACTGACCGGATCTGATTCACCGGTTAGAGTTGACTCATCAACAGCTAAGTTATCAGCTTCTATTAGCCTACCATCAGCAGTAATTCTATCTCCTTCTTCAATAATCATTATATCCCCAGGGACAACATCTTTTGAGTCAATTTCTTTTATATTATTATCTCTTAGAACTTTTGCTTTTGTAGAAACCATTTTTTTTAATTCTTCAACTGATTTTTCTGCTCTATATTCAGTTATAAAACCAAAAATAGCATTTAATAAGATAACGGTAAGGATTGCAATACCTTCAACAGTATCACCAATAAAAAATGAAATAATTGAAGCTACAATTAACAAGATTACAATTATATTCTTTAGTTGATCAATAAATATCTTCCAGGCAGATATCTGCGATTTTTGTTTTAAGCTGTTAAGTCCAAATTCTTTTAGTCTTTGTTCAGCTTCATTTTGATTTAAGCCAGAATCTTGATCAACATCAAATTTATTTAATATTTCTTGAGCTTCATATTGATAAATTTCTTTATCTAAGTTCATATTAATTCTCCTTCAATTTATATTAATAGTTCAATAATATAATTGGATATTAATTTAAAATAACCTTCTTGCTACCTCTTAATTTAGGTAAAAGAAGGTTATTTTATATGTTTTTAGTTTTGAACTACTATTCTTCTTCATCAGGTTCTTGTTTGTATTTATGAAGAAGTACTGAACATTTGGTTTTAGAGGCAATTTTATCAGTTTTCCGACCAAATAAGGTTTGATATAACCACCAATCACCAGAGGGGCCGATAATTAAGAGATCAAAGTCTTCTGAGGTTTCTCCTATAACATCTTCTACTGGACTACCTTTAAGTAACAATTTATTAGCATCGATATCAAATTTTTCCGCTTTTTTTACTGCATCCTCTAATAAGTGCTCACCCTTATTTTCGTCACCTTTGTACTTGTCAATAACATGACCTATTGTTAAGGTTGCATTGGTGTCTTGAATTATACGTGAAATAAGATTGAGTCTACTGTTGTCAGGTTCAAAAGCGATTGGATAAAGAATCTTTTTTGTATTTTTGATATCAACTCTATTTTTATAAATTATCACATCACAATGAGAGTTATTCATAATATGTGATGCCATTTTTGATATTTTACTTTTTGGCTTTGGTCCCCAGCCTAGAAGTATTGCATCTGCATCTAAATCATAAGCTTCTTCTAAAATACCTCTTGCTATAGATTTATTAGTGGTCATCTTTCTCCGACTATGGATTCCTTTCCTCATCATCATGTGATGACTTTCAGTAACCCTATCTCCTCCCTCACGCCATTCGCGAGGTATACCCGAGTAATTTCCTTCCTTCATAACGTGAATTAATTCTACAATCCCAGATTTTTTTTCTATAAGATAGGAAACTAAGTTTGTTAAGTTATTTATATCAGCCTTATGTCCTAGAGGAAGTAACATTTTATTGTAGCCGGTCCACTTTCCAGACTTATCTTTTGAGATCATTTATTTATCACCTCTTTAAGGCTTATATTTAATTTTAGTACATTAACTCTGCTTTGTCCAAACATACCAAGTAAGGGTTTTTCAATATTTTGATCAATTATACTTCTAATTATTTCTTCAGAAATACCTGTGTTTTTAGATATATAATTTATCTGTAAATATGCTGCTTCCGGGCTAATATGGGGATCTAAAGCAGAACCTGATTCAGTAACAAAGTCAGCAGGTATTTGATCTTCATTTAATAAATATTTTTCACTTATCTCAACTAGACTATTTTTAACTCTTTCTGTAAGTTGGGGATTATTTGGTGCTAAGTTTTGGCTACTAGAGTAATTTCCGTCATATCGAATTGATGAAGGTCTTGATTTAAAGAAATTAGGACTTTCAATTTCTTGACCAATTATTAATGATCCGACTACTTCATTATCATAAGCTACTAAACTTCCACGTGCTTTATTTGACCAGATATGTCCAATTATTCCTACTGATAAGGGATAAATAATCGAAAATATGATTATTCCTACCAGTAAAAGTTTTAAAGTTATTAAAAGTTCGTGTTTTATATTCATTTAGAAAACCCCCAACATTACTAATAGAGTATCAATAATTTTAATAGAAATAAAGGGTGCGATAAGCCCAGCTCCTCCGTACATAAAGAGGTTTTTTCTAAGTAATTTAGCAGAGCTTTCTGCTTTATAGTTAACACCTTTCATGGCGAGCGGAATTAGAAATGGAATAATTAGTGAGTTATAAATTAGTGATGCAATGACAACACTTTGTGGTGAATAAAGATTTAAAATATTTAAATGTTGTAATCCAGGTATACCAGCACTAAATATCGCAGGGACAAGGGCAAAGTATCTTGAAACATCATTGGCTATACTAAATGTTGTCAAAGATCCTCTTGTCATAAGTAACTGCTTACCAACTGCAACTACTTCAATTAACTTTGTAGGATCAGAGTCAAGATCAACCATATTACCTGCTTCTTTAGCAGCATTGGTACCAGCCTGCATAGCCAAGCCTACATCTGCTTTAGCTAAAGCAGGAGCATCATTTGTTCCATCACCGGTCATCCCTATTAACTTACCTTGCTTTTGTATCTTTTCAACTAAAGCAATTTTTTCTTCAGGTTTAAATTCTGCATAATATTTATCAATTCCAGCTTGTTCGGCTACATAGCGGGCTGTTCTTTCATTATCACCGGTAGCCATTATTGTTTCAACACCCATTTTTTGAAGTTCCTTAATTCTTTCTTTAATACCTAGTTTTAACTCATCTTGAAGTTCAATTAGGCCGACTATCTCTTTATTAACAGAAACAGCTAAAGGTGTACCTCCATTATCTGCTATTTCATTTGCTTTCTCAGTTAATCCTTCAGGTACATTGTCTGCATATTCTTTAACTGCTTCAACTGCACCTTTTCTTATCTCAGTACCGTCTGGTAGATTAATTCCACTCATTCTTGATTCTGCTGAAAATTCAACGAAGTTATCTTTTGTTAGTTCTTCTTCATTCACATCAATTCCCTTATCATTAGCAAGGTTTACAATCGATCTACCTTCTGGAGTTTCATCAAAGTATGAAGACTGTAAACAGGCTTCATATAGTTTTTCTTCATTATCATTTCCAACGGGAATAAAGTTTTCTGCAATTCTTTCACCGGTTGTAATAGTACCTGTTTTATCTAAGATTAAAGTATCAAGATCACCTGCTGATTCGACTGCTTTACCAGATTTAGCAATTATATTTTCCCTGGTGACCCTTGTCATTCCTGCAATTCTAATTGAAGCAAGTAAGGCTCCAATTGTTGTTGGCATTAAACCAATTAAAAGGGCAATTAAGTTTGCGACATCAACATTCATTTCTACATACATTCCAAAAAAACGCATTGTAACAACTGCTGCCATATAGATAAATGTAAAGCTAGCTAAAAGTAAGGTCATTGAAATTTCATTTGGTGTCTTTTGTCTAGAAGCGGTTTCAACTAAACCAATCATTCTATCTAAAAATGATTCTCCTAACTCTGCTGTAACTTCTATCTTTAATTTATCACTTAGTATTTCAGTTCCTTCAGTTACTGAGTTTCTATCTCCACCACTCTCTCTGATTACAGCTTCAGATTCTCCTGTTATAGCAGATTCATCTACAGAAGCACTTCCTTCAACAACACTGCCATCCCGAGGAATTAAGTCACCCTTACTCACAAAAACTAAATCTCCCTTTTTAATTTCTTCACTCGGAAGTATATCATAGTCATTTTCAGTGATTTCTTCTAAGGGTTTATCTTCTTTTAACCTCTTCCCTTCTGTTTCTACCTGGAGAGCTTTCAAACTATCTGCATGTGCTTCGCCTTGTAGTTCAGCTAAAGATTCTGCATAGTTTGCAAAAAGAAGTGTAAATACTAATATTAATGTTATTGTTGCATAGTACCAGGTTGGTTCAGTACCATTAAATAATGGTGGATAAAAGGTTAAGATGATAGTAAGTATGGTGCAAATTTCTACAACAAACATTACGGGATTTTTAATTAAATACATTGGATCTAATTTTACAAAGGACTGTTTAATTGCAGTAAACTGTTGTTCCCAATCTATATCGAATTTCATATTACATCCCTCCACTTAGCATTTCAGCTATAGGACCTACAGCTAAAGCTGGCATAAAGATTAGTCCGCCAATAATAATCATAACTCCAACAAAAAGCACTAAAAACGAGAAGTTTTCAACCTTTAAAGTACCTTCTGTTTCAGGTCTAATTTTCTTATTGGCAAGGTAACCAGCGATAAGAAGCTGTCCAAATATCGGGAAATAGCGTCCCATCAGGATAATAAACCCATTTAATGTATTATAAAATAATGTGTTATCCATTAGGCCTTCAAAACCACTACCATTATTCGCAGCTGCAGAAAACATTTCATAAAGAATTTCAGCAAATCCTCTAAATCCAGGATTATTTATTGCCTCTTTACCCATATCTGTTACTACAGCCCAGGAAGTTGGTAATAATACTAATACAGGAAGTAGTAGTATTATTAAGGCAGCAATCTTTACTTCTCTCCATTCTATCCGTTTTCCTATATACTGTGGCGCTCTTCCGATCATTAAACCAGCAATAAATACACAGATAATAATATAGGTCATTAAATTTAATAATCCTACTCCGATTCCATTAAATAGGCAGTTCATTGCCATTGCTAAAAATGGACCTATAGTTCCAGTTGCATTGAAGCTGTTGTGCATGCTATTTACTGCACCATTTGTAGTAGATGTAGTTGAAACTGCCCAGAGGGCACTTAAGGCTGGTCCAAATCTAACTTCTTTACCCTCCATATTACCAATACTTTGATCAATATATTGTCCACTTTCACTTATTTGTAATCCATTATTTGGTTGTAGTTCGCCGTAAACGCTTACTGTTAAAAGCCCTACGAATATAAAAAATATTGCTCCAATTAAAATCACACCATGTCTTCTTTTACCGATCCAGATTCCGAATGCATAAATTATTGCAATTGGGCTGGCTAAAAGAAATAAATTAAGTATAATATTTGATAAGATAGTTGGGTTTTCAAATGGATGGGCGGCATTGGCTGCAAAAAAGCCTCCTCCATTTGTACCTAAGATTTTAATTGCTTCTATTCCAGCTACAGGACCGATTCTAATAGATTGATTAATACCTTCAATGGTATTAACTATTATTTCGCCCCCAAACCATTGAGGAGCACCCTGTGAAACTAAAAATACTCCAATAATTAATGAAACCGGAAACAAAAATCTAACAGCACCTTTAATTAGGTTTTTATAAAAGTTGCCTAACTTATCATTTTCTTGATTTAAGATACCTCTTGTAAAGGCAGGTGCTAAGGCTAGTCCAGTTGCAGCAGATAAAAACATAGCTAGTCCTACTCCAAATAGTTGACTAAAAGTTGAAAGTATTTCACCACCATAATGCTGCTGATTAGTATTTGTAATAAAAGTGCTTGCTGTGTGAAATGCTTGATGCCAACTCATTCCTTCTAGATTTAAAGTATTTAGAGGTAATATATTTTGAAACTTAAAAATTAAAAACAACATAACAAATAGTATAAAGTTAAACAGTAATATAGAATATAGGTATCCTTTCCAATCTGTTTCTTTTTTGATATCTAACTTTAAAAATTTAAAAATCACATTCTCTATTTTACTAAACGGTTTTTCTATCTTATCAAACCATTTAAACCATTTTGGTAGAGAACTCTTACTGGTTGCTTCATCTCTGTATATCCATGCTATATATTCTCCTAAAATATAGATTAAAATAGCTAGTAGAATAAAAAATACTAAAAGACTAAATATTAACATAATTTGATCACCTTCTTAAAACTTTGTAGGATAAAACAAGACATAAGTTAAGTAAATAAAAACAAATAATGTTACAATAAATAAGATTATATTACCTATATTCATTGACATCACCCCATAATTGAATTATATAAAAAAACCACAACAGTTTAACTGTAGTGGTTTATATACAGTAATCTGCCTTTTATTTAAGCTGATGAGGTTAGCTGACGGGCTGAGAGTAAAAGGTCTCTCTCCAATTCTGGATTAGCCCCAATTTAATGGGTCCCCCACTTTCAATTAATATTGAAATTAAGCTTCAGAAAAAATATATAAATTTTTGTTTAAGTACTTTATAGAATAAATAAACTCAAGTCAATCTAATCAGAAAAATTTATATTTATATAATATTATTATTATTCACCTTTGAAGTAAAAAGTCCTTTATTTTAATTATTCAAAATTTCTAATTTTATCTAAATTTTCATTTTTACCCATTACAAGAAGGGTGTCATTTTCTAATATCTTATCATTTGCACCTGGAGACATATTTAGATGTTTTCCTCTTTTGATTGCCATCACATTCACATCATATTTACTTCTAAACTCAAGTCGTGCTAAAGACTTGCCAACCATCTTTGAAGAGGCTAATATTTCAACAACACTATAATCTGGTGCAAATTCTAGATAATCCAAAACATTTGAAGAAATTAAATTATGGGCAATTCTTTCCCCCATATCTCTTTCGGGATAGACAACCCTGTCTGCACCAACCTTTGTTAATACTTTTCCATGTAAATTATCCTGAGCTTTCACTATTACATAAGGAACTCCCAACTCTTTTAAAATTAAAGTACATAAAATATTAGCATGTAGATTATCACCAATACTTACAATTGCAACATCAAAGTTTCTGACTCCAAGTGTTTTTAATGCTTCTTCATCAGTGGCATCAGCCTCTACTGCATGAGTTACATAATTAGAGATGTCTTGTATTTTTTGATGGTTTTCATCTATTGTTAATACATCATGGCCATTATCTGCTAAGGTTTTAGCTACACTGGAACCAAATCTACCTAGACCAACTACAATAAATTGTTTCACGATTATTACCTCCTCAACATTTATGCTATCCTACCATTATATCTTCGGTTGGATAATGATAAATTCCCTTTCTTTCTTTTTCTGCAAAAGCTACTGCAAAGGTTAATGGACCGACTCTACCTGCAAACATAGTGAAAGTAATTAATACTCTTCCTATATCTGATAAAGTAGGAGTTACACCAGTAGATAAACCAACTGTACCAAAAGCAGACACAGTTTCAAATAAGATGTCTAAAAAAAGTGCATTTTCTGTAATAAGTAAAAATAAGGTTACAAAGATGACTAAACCTGTTGAAATCATTGCTATTGATATTGCTTTATAGATAACATCTTTTTCTAACTGTCTATTAAAGACCTCCATATCTTTTTTACCGATCATTAAGTTCCAAAGGGTTATAGCCATTACACCAAAGGTTGTTGTTTTAATACCTCCACCAGTTGAACCAGGTGAAGCTCCAATAAACATCAAAACTATTATAAAAAATAAGGTTGAACTTCTTAAAGAACCAGTTGGAACAGTATTAAAACCAGCGGTTCTTGGTGTTACAGATAAAAATAATGAAGAAAGGACTTTATCTCCAAACTTTAAATTACCCATAGTTTCAGGATTAGTAAATTCGAAACCAAAAATTACTATCATACCAAAGATAATTAAAAATATAGAGATAAATAAAACCATCTTTGTCTGTAAACTTAGATGTTTAAACTTATTAAAGTTAGATATTTCGATAACTACACCAAAACCAATACCACCCATAATGATTAAAATCATAACTACAAAGTTGATTGTTATATCTCCTGTAAAACTTTCTAAAGAATTTCCAAATAAGTCAAAACCAGCATTATTAAAGGCTGAAACAGCATGAAAAACAGACAGATAAATAGCATTTATAGTGTTATATTCTTTGATTAATCTAAAAAACATAATAAAGGCACCAATACCTTCAAAAAATAAAGTAAAGCCAATTACATATCTGATTAGTCGAACAAGACCAGATATATTAAACTGATTTAAGTCTTCTTGAATGATTAATCGTTCTTTTAATGTAATCTTTTTTCCAATAATAAATGCTACTAAAGTTGACATTGTCATTATTCCTAAACCACCGATTTGGATTAATAGCATAATTACTATCTGACCAAATACTGTAAAGGCAGAAGCTGTTGTAACTACAATTAATCCAGTAACACAGGTTGCTGAAGTAGCCGTAAAAAGAGCATTTATAAATCTCATACTTCCTTGTTGAGTAGTAGCTGAAGGTAACATAAGTAATAATGTTCCCGTCAAAATAATAACAAAATAACCTGAAACTAATATTTGGGATGTAGACATATCTTCTAAGCCAAAATTAATTTTATCTTTAAGCAAGGCCGACATCTCCTTACAATATTTTATATTTATGCTAATTATATACTAAAAATAGATAAAAGTAAAAACCGGGTTATTCCCGGTTTAAATACTTTTTTTATATGTTTATTCATAGGGTTCGAATAAATCTTTTCCTACACCACATTCAGGACATGTCCAATCTTGTGGTAGTTCTTCAAAAGATGTTCCAGGTTCGATTCCTCCATCTGGATCTCCTTTTTTAGGATCATAAATATACATACATACTGTACATTGATACTTTTGCATAGTAATCCCCCTTTTTTATTTGATTGATTTAATTATAACATAAACTGTATTTGTGTCAATAATTGTTAATAATTTACAGATGTTGATCCATCAGATCTGGAGAAAAAATACTTTTCACATTGCTTAAATTCAATAAAATATAAGGAATAAATGATACGAGGATCAATGGGATAATTAAATCTGGAATATAAAAGAACTCTAAGATGAGTATTATACTTGTAATTGGAGCTTTAATTAGACCACTAAAGATACCAACAACTCCACAGATAGCCAAAAACATTGGTGTGATTACATAACTGGGTGTTAAAATCACTCCTAAATTTGCTATCAGTAAGCCGGAAAGCAGACCAATAAATATTATAGGACCAAATAAACCACCTGAACCACCAGATCCAATTGTAAGACAAGTAACGATAATTTTTAGTATAACTAAGATAAAAATTATTTTGATAGGTGCTTGATAACTATTTATATTAAAGATTAAATTACTACCAGTACCCATTATTTGAAGATAAAAATAGCCTATTAAACCAACAACTAAACCACCAATAGCCGGTTTATAATACAAGGGGATATCTAGGTTAGAAAACCATTGATCACTTAATAATAATGTCTTATAAAATATCCAACCTATTAATGATATTATAAATGAGAATACAATTATAAATATATATTGATTATAAGTTAAACTTCTAATCGATAGACTGAAATTTAAAAAGTAATCATATTCAGGTTTAATTAGATTAAAAAGATAGTAACTTGAAAAGGCAGATACTGTTGTATAAAAGATATTTTTAATTGACCAGTTTTTATTAATAACTTCTAAGGAAAAAATAATTCCGGCAAAAGGGGCTTGAAAAACTGCAGCAAAACTGGCAGCTGCACCACAACCTATCAAGGTTTGATATTCCTTTAACTCTAATTTTATTAAACGACCAAATATATCTGTAATACCTGTTGTTAGCTCTATAATAGGACCGATAAGTCCTACAGAACCACCAGAGATTACTGTTATCGTAGTTGCCAGTCCTTCATATTCTAGGTCACTTTTTGTAAGGCCAGTTTTTTCAGATTTTATGGTAGATAAAAGTAATGGTACACCATGTCCTTTAGCAGTTAGTGTTCCATAGTGTAATAAAATACCTACCAGAAGACCACCAACAGCCGGTGTTATAATTATTAATATACTATTAGATAAATACTGTATAGTATCTAATGAAATTTTATCTATTATAAATAAAAACAGATAACTAATTAATGAAGCAGGAACTCCTGCTAAGATAGCAAAAATTAATAATAAAATGTATTTCTTAAATTTGTTTTTCATCTCAATACCTCATTTTCAATTAAAAAAACTTCAACAGCAAGCTGAAGTCCCTATTATGCCCATAAAGTATAATTCAATAAATCGAATTATACTCCTTTTTTAATGAAGTATATTATCTCAAGTCATTAAACGATTTGAATTAGGTAACCTAAATGCGAAAAAAACTGCAATTGATGATAGTAATAATGCAATAAAAAACATTGGCATATATCCAGCAAAATTAACAATAATACCACCGATAAAGGGTGCAATTGATGTGGGAATTTTTACCACATTAATTAAACCAGTATAAAAAGACCTCTCTTCTTCTTTTACTGTATCGATCATATAATTAAAAAATATCGGCCAACCGTTTGCGAAAAAACCTAAGATGAAAAATAATAAAGAGTATGTAATCAATATATATTTACCCAAAAATAGTCCAGTAAAAATTGCAATCAAAGGAATCATAAATGTACATATTGAATAAATTCTAGCTGAGATATAATGGCCATATTTATCACCAATTATACCATAAAGTAACCCTCCAATGATCTTACCAACTGTCTGGATTATGATCAAGATCCCTACAGTGTTGTCTTCTATGTAAAAGACATTTTTAGCATATATGATATAAAATGGAAGACTAATTGTACTTAACATGCTAAATCCAAGTACTACCATTGATCTTGTAAAAGCATTATTATTTTCAAAATAATACTTAATATTTTTTATTAAATCGATCATTTTATCTTTTTCTCTTATTTGACTGGGTTGTTCTTTAATACCAAAAAAGAAAAAAATTGAAGTTGTATATAAAAAGCCACCAATCATAATAATAATCCCATAGTTTATCGGGAAATCAACTGTTTGTAAAGCAAGGAGCCATTTGATTATAAAACTAGCAAAAATAGCAATACAACCAGAAATTATCTGTCTGGCTGAAAAGAATCTACCTCGCTGATAAGGATTAATTGATTTACCAATTACATCAACCCAGGCAGTTGATAAACCACCATCTCCAGACCAAAACAAAAATTGAATTATAAGTATAAAAAGTCCTACTATTAACTCATTTTCTTGTTTGAAAAATATCAAATATAAACCCAATATCCAGATGGGTAGTCTGGATATAGTACTTAAAACAATTAAGAACTTCTTTTTAAACTTCAATGTCCTATTATAGTTTCCAGAAATTAACGAAAAAAACCCAGAACCAAGATATCTAACCATAGAGAGGGCACCAACAAGAAAGGTTGAACCTGTTAATTTTTCCATAAGTAGTGGTAGTATTGTTGTAGGATCAAAGAAAATAAATCCTACATCAACTAATATACCTTCTAGTATTAAGTATATATAATTTTTTTTGTAATATATATCTTTATCCATATAATTACTCCATTAATCTCATTATTATTTGCTTGAATAGATATAATTAATATCTTTAAAGATCTTAATTATTGCAAAAAAGATAACAAAAAATTCTAATCTACCTAAAAACATACCAAGGGTTTCAGTCCAAAGTATTATTGGAGGTGCATCTACGGCTGTAATTCCGATTGATAATCCTACAGTTCCTAAAGCTGAAGCAAACTCAAACATCGAGTCTGATATGCTATAACCCTGGCTTAAAAATATTAATACACCTAAAAAGTAAGTAAATATATATAATACAACATAGTTAGCAGCTTCCATTACAAAGTTTGACTTAATATCTAATTTTGTTTCACCTCTCCAGATGTAGTTCTTTTTAACTACATCAGCCGGTAAGAAATAACCCTTTATCTCCCAGATTATTGACTTAAAGATTAAATAAATTCTATAAAGCTTTATACCACCTGCTGTTGACCCAGTTCCTCCTCCAATTAACATCAGGATAATTATAGAAAATGTACCAAATGCATTCCAGGTATTAAAAGTATCAAGTGAAAAACCAGTTGTCGATATTGCTGTAATAGTTTCAAATATTGATCTTCTCGTTATAGCTGGTAATGAGCTATAAAGTTTATTAACTGAAAAAAAGATTAATATTGGAATAAAAATAGAATTTAAGATAAGTAATAATCTAATTTCTCCATTTTTGAAAAATATTTTAAACTTACCCTTTAGTAAAGCAAAATGAGTAGCAAAATTGGTTGTTCCTAATAACATTAAGATCCAGGTAACAACTTCAATTGATAAACTATTATAATGACCAATTGAATCAACTTGTGTTGAGAAACCACCTGTAGATAAAGCTGCTAAAGAGTGATTAAAGGCATCAAATAAACTCATTCCAGTTAATACATATAAGAGGATACCAGCAACTGTATAGCCAGTATAGATATACATAATAGCCTTTGTAGATCTTTTTACATGTGGTAGTAGCTGATCACTTCTGCCTTCAGCTTTATATAATCCAAAACCATAAGGGTGTAATACTGAGGACATCATAACAACAACTAAACCTGCTCCCCCAAAAAACTGCATTATTGATCGCCAGAGTAAGATAAGTTTTGGTGCAGTAGTTACATCTACAACAGACAGTCCAGTTGTAGTCCATCCACTCATCGATTCAAAAATAGCTTGAGTAAAGTTTAACATTCCTATTAGCATAAAAGGAAGAGCCGATGATATAACGGCAATTAACCAGGAAATTAAAACAATAATACCTCCTTCTTTTAAAGAAAGAGATACTTCTTCTCTATTATGTTTAGTATATTTCCAAAAAATATAACCAATAATAAACAAGAAAATAGAAGGTATTAAAAATGAATAACTGTATTTAATTTCTTCAGGATAGAAAGGCAAACTAAGTAATGGCAGTAATAAAAAAGCAGAAGCAGCCATTGTTAATATACCTATGTATTTTATTATTAACTGGTATCTTTCTTTAAGGATATTAATATATCTCATATTTACACCGTCCTATTCTCCAATTAGTACATTATATGCTTCAGCCTGTTTTTCTGGTAATGTTATTATTAAAGCTTTATCACCTTCTAAAAGTTTAGTATCTCCTTTAGGAATAAGTACCTGATCATCTCTAATAATACAGCCAAATACTATATCGTGAGGCAGATCAATTTCTTTTAATGATTTGCCTAAAACTGGAGAATTTGATTGAAGAATTATCTGAGAAATATTTAGCCGTCCCTCTTCAATAGAAATTAAATTACTCACATTAGAAACTTCTACTCTTTGTTCTATTAATATAGAAATTAATTTTGTAGTATTAAATACAGTTTCTACGCCTAATTTTTTAAAAATTTGTTCATTATCCGGATTATTGATAACGGAAAAAGTTTTAGGAATTTGAAAGTGATTTTTTGCAACTTGACAGATGAATAGATTATTAGGATCATTATCAGTTAAAGCTAATATTATATCAGCTTTCATAGCACCTGCTTGTTTTAGAGAATATGGATTAGTACCATCACCTTTTATTACAAGTGCATTTGTCTTGCTTGCTATATAATCACAATACTCCTGCTCAGGATTAATTATAGAAACTTCATAACCTTTGGCAATGAATTTTTTTATTAAGTGATAAGTAACCTTACCATCTCCGATAATTATAATTCTCATATAGTTCTCTCCTCATCAAGGGCTTTTCCTTCTTCTTTTGATAGTTTATCCCTCAGTTTATCAATAAAAAGGTCAGTAGGACTAAGGGTTATGATACCTGTATTACGATAGATGACAGATTTTAATGGTTCATTAATTTTAACAATAACTTTTGGAACATCATATAGTTTTTTTGCAATTTGCGAAACCATTGCATTTACACTGTCAATTTCTGTTGTAATAATCATCAAATCAGCTTTATCTATCTTGGCTTCTAATAGTATTTCTAATTCTGTGGCATCACCATTGACAGTAAAACCCGTATATTCAGGAGAAAGCAGATTAAAAGATGAGTTTAGCTTATCAACAACAACAACATCTTCACCATTTTTTGATAATAGATCAGCTATAGCAGATCCAGTCTTACCACAGCCGATAACAACAACATACATCATTAATTCTCCTCATCTTGATCATCATCTAACTTTATGTCTTTTTTAGAGTATTCAAACTGGCTAGTTCTTTCTAAATTCTGTTGAGCAGGTTTAAATGATGGATCAATTGCTAAGGCAGCTCTATACTGCTTTTGAGCCTCTAAAGGTTTGTTTTTATACTCCATGATGACACCTAATAGATTAAATGCTTCTGGTTTTGAAGTTTCTAAACTGACAGCTTTTTTAATATAAGTTTGACCTTTATCCAGCTCTTGATTACTAATACATTTTTTGGCAAAGTTTAAGAAATCTTCATAACTATCTAAATCTTCTTCTTTAATTCCACTTTCTTTTCTTCTAATTACATTTGTGACTATTTCTTTTATTTCATCTGGTGTAAACGGTTTTCTTAGATAATCAATAGCACCTAACTTCATAGTTTCAACAGCATTATCAACAGAACCAAAACCTGTTATTATAATAATATTTGCAGTTTTATCTAAATCTTTTATCTTTTTTAATACATCAATTCCATCTATACCAGGAAGTTTCATATCAAGTAGTATAACATCAAAACTATCTTCTTTGAATTTTTCTATTCCATCTTCACCATTTACAGCTGTTGTAACTACATAGTCATTTTCTAAACTCTTTTTCAAGGTAAATCTAATATTTTTTTCATCATCTACAATTAAAATTTTCTTCTTTTCACTCATTTTGTTTTCCCCCTTAACTGTTTAAATGTTTTTTAATAACTTTTAATAAATGATTAGGATCAACTGGTTTTGTCAAATATTCATCAGCACCTAAATTATAAGCTTTTTTGATGTCTTCTTCCTCTGCTTTTGCACTCATAATTATGATCTTTAAATCTGCAGTTTTTTCATTTTTTCTTAATGTTTCACAGACTAAAAATCCATTCATCTTAGGTAATTTAAGATCAAGTAAGATTAAGTTAGGCTCCCATTCCAGGGCAGTTTCTACACCACTTACTCCATCAGTCTCTGTTTTTAAGTCATAGCCACTATTTTTTAATAATAATGAGACTACCTTCAGTATATTTTTATTGTCTTCAATCACTAATATTTTATGCAATTAGATCAACTCCTATTTAGGAAGTTTCAATGTAAAAGTAAATGTACTGCCCTCACCTTCTTTACTTTTTACCCAGATTCTTCCCCCATGTGCTTCTATTACTTCTTTAGCAATTGGGAGGCCTAGACCGGTTCCAGTACTTTCATCTCGATCTGTGCCTGCTCTAACAAACTTTTCAAATATCTTGTGTTGGTACTCTTTTGGGATCCCTTCTCCAGTATCTGATACAGAAATATGAACTTTATGACCCTTTTTATCAGCATTTAAAGTAATTTTATCACCTTCAGATGTATACCTCAATGCATTTCCTATTAAGTTTGTTATAATCCAAGTAATCTTGTTCAAATCTGCATATACCTTCAAATTATCTACTTTTTTACTTTCTAGTTTGATTCCCTTATCTTTTGCTTTTTTCATAAAAGGTCGGATTGAACTTTCAAAGATAGTTTTAACACTGACATTTTCAAAGTCCAAATCAATCTTTCCAGACTCTAACTTAGATAGGTCTAATAAGTCATCAACTAAATTATTAAGGTGTTCAGTATCTTCCTTGGCTACTTCTAGTAGTTCTTTTTGATCACTACTTATTTCACCTGCATTTTCTTCTAATAACATATTTATACTCATATTCATTGAGGTTAAAGGAGTTCTAAACTCATGAGAGACCATTGAAACAAACTCTGACTTCATTCGATCAACTTCTTTAAGGTGTGTTATATCTTCTAATAGTGTTACAACTAACTTTGTTTCTCCCATTTTATTTTTTACAGGATTTGTAGTTATTCTGTAAAAATAATCTTTATTGTTATAGGTAAATTTAATAACATCATTTTTTTGCCCAGTCATTTCTTTACCGGTTTCTAATGTTTCAGAAATTGAATCAAAAATATTTTCATCTTTAATTATTTCAAGAAAATGTGTTCCACTAACTTCTTTTTCTTTTAAATTAAACAGTCTTTCAGCTTCAGGATTAATTAAAAGTATTTTGTGTTCATGATCAGTAACAATTAAAGGATTAGATATACTTTTTACAATACCTTCTGACTTATTTTTTTCTTCAATCAACTTGCTTATATTTATCTGTTCATACTCTTTTAACCTTTGGGTCATACTGTTAAACTCTTCAGCAAGTATACCTATTTCATCTTTTGTATTTATTTCGATCGTTTTTTCTAAGTTCCCTCCTGCGATCTCTTTAATAGTTTCAGTTAATTTATTGATTGGTTTAAGTATTTTATTAGAGATATAGATTCCCAAACTTATAGCAAGTATGATTGCAATTATTGAAAACAGAATTGATGAATAGATAGCCTGAGTTGCTCGGCTATTTGCCTTTTGTTGGGCTTCTCTCATGTGTTCTTGATTTACAACAAGTAGACTTCTTGTCTC
>JAIPEV010000015.1 GCA_021736965.1 Halanaerobiales bacterium
AACTAAAAAACAAGTTTACCACATATCCACAATTACGACTATGACTACGGCTACTGATTTAAATAAATCAAGCCCGTCATAATTATCATATATTTATGGAGATCTATTAATGATCTCTAACCATATTATACGAGGAGTTGTGTTTATGAAAAAGATCATATCAATATTTATAATATGCCTTTTCTTGCTGATTCCAACCCAAGGATTAACTAAAGAACTAAACTTTAATATATCAAAAACCTATGGTACCATAGGAGAATATTTTTTAGACAACACTAATACAGTTGCCGATAACCATATAAAACTTCCAACTGATACCTCTCTTTTTAATATTAACTATAATAAATATGTGTTTAAAGACTGGGCGGACTATTATTCAGTAACATTTGGTAGTAATATAATAAGTAGTGGAGTAAAACCATATCAAGACAATTACTTTAATAACTCAACAGATAATAAAGTTGCAAGACTAAAAGGAGAGTCATCTTTTAATACATTTTATATAGACATATTATTAGCTAACTATTTATTAGAATACTCAACACCTAAAGATAACTATTTAGTATTAATTGGTTACCAGTATGATAATTTAAAGTATAGTTCAAAAGATGGAAACCATTATGATTATTCAACAGACACTACAACAAATATAACAAATAAAATTAGTGATTTTAATAAAAGTAATCATATTCCTTATTTAGGCTTTATGTATAACAGAAACTTAACTAAATTTAATTTAAAAAATGAGTTAACCTTCAAGGTTTCTCCTTATCTCTATTCTACTAGTCATGAAGATAACTACTATAATGACTACATCATTACAAGTACAAATAAAGGATACTCACTTTCAATTGATAATCGCCTTCATTATATTGTAAACACAGATTTTTACCTTTCTGGTGGTTTTAAGTATAAAAAACTAAATGGAAGCGGTTCTGGGGAAAAAAGCTTTTATGAAGGTCCATACAGTGGTAATTCATATCATCTTGATACTTCCTTAGATTCAAATCAATATGAATTTAATTTAGGCTTAATGTACAGGTTTTAAGCTTTTTTAACTCCCTTAATGGGAGTTTTTTCATTTTATTAAACAGTTCTACCCTTTTTAAATTTATTTTAAAAAATCTCTCAACTTAAAAATTTCTTTTTTACTTTGACCCCCAAAAATTATCTATGCCTTATAATTACCTTACATTGCTCTTGAATCAATAATTATTTACACCTTCCCCTCCCATTAACATAATCAAGGTTTTCTTGATTAATTTCGTTAACTAAAATTGACATTAATCTCCTAGTAATTTAAAATTAAGTCAGTAAAGATAATCTTATTTGTAAGGTGGAGATAATAATGAAATCTATATATCTTGATAATGCTTCCACAACGAAGATTGATTTTCCTGTCTTAGAAAAAATAATTGAAATACATAAGTCATACTATGCAAATCCATCTTCATTACATAGACTAGGTATAGAAGTTGAAAAACAAATCAAAAAAGCCCGTCAAACCATAGCTGATTATCTAAAAATAAATAAAGAAGAACTTATTTTTACAGGTAGTGGTACTATTGCTAATAATATCGCTATTCAGGGAGCTGTAAATAAACTTAGAAAATATGGAAATAAAATAATCACTTCAAGTATTGAACACAACTCTGTTTTAGAAATATTTAAGAACCTTAATAAAAGAGGTTTTGAGACTGTTTATATACCTGTTAACAAAAATGGTATAATAGATATAGAAAAATTAAAATCCGTAATAGATAAAAAAACAATATTAGTAAGCGTAATGGCAGTTAACAATGAAATCGGAAGCATCCAACCTTTAGAACAAATTTCATCTTTAGTCAATAACTTCAAAAATATATATTTACATATAGATGCTGTTCAAGCTTTTGGAAAAATACCTATCAACTTAGACAATATTGACCTCTTAACAATAAGTGGTCATAAAGTACATGGACCTAAGGGAATAGGAGCACTTTACATTGACAAAAATATATTAATAAACAAGATTCTTTATGGTAGTAATCAAGAAGGTGGGTATTACCCTGGAACAGAAAATAGCCCTGGTATCATTGGATTTGGAGAAGCAGTTAAAAATATACACAGTAAGGAAGAACTTGAATTTATAAACAGCCTCAAAATCCAGTTAAAGAATTTGATCACAGAAAGTATTGATGATGTAATTGTACTTACTCCCTCAGATAAAATATCTGCTCCTCATATTTTAAATATTGCTTTTGCTAATATAAAAGGAGAAATACTTGTACACAGTCTCGAAAGAGATAATATATATGTTTCTACAGGTGCTGCCTGCCATTCTAAAAATGATAATTTAAGTCATGTAATAAAAGCATTAAATGTTTCTAAAAAATATCAAGAAGGATCTATAAGAATCAGTTTCTCAAAAAATAATACTAAAAAAGAAGTAACAAAAACAGCTGCATTAATAAAAAAACATGTAAGTAAAATTAGGAAGGTAATGAGGTGAAGGATTAATGGAAAAACTCTATTTAATTAGATATGGAGAAATAGGACTTAAAGGAGAAAATAGATCTCTTTTTGAAGATAAATTACTATCCAATATAAATAAAAAGATCAAAATATTTGATAAGAACTTAAAAATATATAAGAAACCCGGCCGAATATACTTAATAACAGAAACCACAAAAAATATTGTAATTAATAAACTTAAGAAAACTCCGGGTATTGTATCATTTTCTCCAGTTCAAAAAGTAAAGTTAGACTATGATTTAATAAAAAAAGAAGTTTTAAACTCTGCAAAAAGTTTTAAAAACAAAGGAAAAATAAACTTTAGAATTAGTGCAAGACGTAGTAATAAAAAATATAAATATGACTCAATGCAACTACAAAAATTGTTAGGAGAATATGTGATTGATAATTTAACAGGGGTAGATCTTAATGTGGATCTTTACAAACCAGACTTAGATATCAATGTTGAAATAAGGAAAGATTTTGCTTATATATACACTGAAATCATTGAAGGATTAGGAGGGTTGCCTGTTGGTATTTCAGGAACAGTTGGCTTGATGCTTTCTGGAGGTATCGATAGCCCAGTAGCTGGTTATATGAGCCTAAAAAGAGGGGTAAAAATAATACCAATTTATTTTCATAGTTTTCCTTTTACAACAGACCGTGCCAAAGAAAAGGTTATAGATATTACAAAAACTCTCTCTAACTATCAACATAATATAAAACTACATGTTGTAGACTTCACTAAAATTTTAACAGAAATTAATAAAAACTGCCCTGATAAACTTCTGACTATAATAATGAGAAGGCTAATGATCAAAATAACTGAAATGCTAATCTCTAAATATGATGGGAAAGCAATAATAACAGGTGAGAGTATAGGGCAAGTAGCGAGCCAAACCCTGGAAGCAATTCAAGTAACTAATAATATCTCCGCTCTACCAATTTTGCGTCCATTAATTGGTCTAAATAAAGTACAGATAGTTAATCTTGCTAAAAAAATAGATACTTATGATATTTCAATACAGCCCTATGATGATTGTTGCACTGTTTTTGTACCTAAAAATCCAGAAACTAAACCCACATTAGAACAAATTATACAAGGCGAAAAAAAATTAAATATTGATAAACTAATAAAACAAGCAGTTAAATCAGTTCAGATATTAAATATTACTGATGAAAAGCTTGTTGATTAACTAGTTTCATCTGTTATATTTAATTGGTCAAATATATTCCAGATTGATTTTGTTTTAATATGAACAGGTTCTTCATAAATTATTTCTTCATCATTTATGATATACTCTGCATTTGTAAAAAACTGTACTGCATACCTACCACATATTTCTTTAAGTTTTCGTCTTGCTCTTGCTAACCAATCAATTTCAATCTCTTTACAGCCATGAGCATCAGAAGCAATTACTTGAACTAAATAATTCTCTACTAAAGAAAATGCTGTTTTTTTAATTAAATTACCATATATACCAAATAAACTACCAGCATTCAATTGAAATATTATGCCATCTTTAACCCAATTAAATAATATATTAGGGTCTTTTATTACCTCTTCATTTCTTTCTGGATGAGCAACTACTGGCCGATAACCTAATACTCTGAGATCATAAAATATTTGTTCTAAATTATTTGGTATATAGCTCATCGGCATCTCTAAAAGTATATACCTGCTTTCATTAAGGCTTAGTATCTTTTGACTCTTTATTTTTTTTACCAAATCTGTAGTCATATATATTTCATGTCCAGAAAGTATTTCAACATCTATATTATTTTTTTTTAATATTTTATTAAATTCTTTGACCTTGTTTTGAACCTCACTGCTCTCTACTTGAAAACTTTCTTTCATATAATGAGGAGTTGCTACTATTTTATGAATTTCATATTCCGCTGCTATAAAAGCAACCTTAACTGCCTCCTCGATTGATTTACTTCCATCATCAAGATTAGGTAGAATATGATTATGAATATCAATCAAACCATTCTCACCCACTTTATTATAATCTTGGTTCTGATAAACCAATATCTGTCCTATAATGCATATCTTCATAATCAACTTCTTTTATATAATCATAAACCTGACTAATAGAATCATCAAGATCACTACCTAGCACAGTCAAACCCAAAACCCGTCCACCTGCAGTATAGAATTTATCACCTATTTTAGTAGTTCCAGCATGAAATACTAATAAGTTATCAAATCTATTTATCTTTTCGAGACCTAAGATCTCTTGGCCGGTATCAAATGTTAGAGGATAACCAGCAGAAGTAAGTATCACACAAACAGCAGATCTTTGATCCCAACTAATCTTTATCCCATCTAATTTTTGTTCTATCGTTCTCTCAAATAACTCAATTATATCATTATTCATTCTTGGTAAAACTACTTGGGTTTCAGGATCACCAAAGCGGGCATTAAAATCTAAAACTTCAGGACCCATATCTGTTAAAATAATGTTTATATATAAAAGGCCTTTATAGTTTAAACCTTCTTGATTAAAAGCATCTAAAGCAGGTTTGAGAATCTCATTATGTATTTTTTCTCTCAGATCATTATCTATAAATGGTAAAGGTGAGTAAGCACCCATTCCACCTGTATTGGGACCTTCGTCACCATCAAAAACGGCTTTATGGTCTTGAGCAAATTCTAAGGGTACAAAGTTCTTTCCATCTGTAAAGACCATCACAGATACCTCGCGGCCTTCTAGAAAGTTTTCAATAACAATTCTATTACCAGCATCACCAAAGACTTTGTCTTCCATAATTTTTTTAATTGCATCTTCAGCTTTATCTTTACCTGTAGCAATAACGACACCTTTACCATAAGCTAGCCCCTCAGCTTTAATCACCAGAGGATAGTCAGCAACTTTTAGAAATTCCATTGCCTGTTCAGGCTCTGTAAACACTTCAAATTCAGCTGTTGGAATTTTATGTTTTTTTAACGTGTTTTTAGCAAACACTTTACTACCTTCAACTCTTGCCGCTAATTTATTTGGCCCAAATATCTTTAAACCTCTTTTTTCAAATTCATTAACAATACCTTTAACAAGAGGTTTTTCTGGCCCAACTACAGTAAGATCTATTTTGTGTTTTTGAGCCCAGTTAGCTAAAGTCATGATATCACTTGCAGCAATATCAACTCTCTCTGCCAAGTCAGTCATCCCATCGTTACCTGGAGCAACATATATTTTTTCTACTCGTTCACTTTGATATATTTTCCATACTAAGGCATGTTCTCTTCCACCATTTCCAACAACTAAAACATTCATAATTCACACTCCTCATTTATTAAGAATGGAGATATTGATAGCCTGACCTCCTATTTAATTAACAGTATTTTCTTGACTAAAGATCTTTTAGATCAAAATAATAATTATTTTCTTATGATTGCATCTTCTCTTTTAGGGCCAGTACCAATAACTGTAATTGGTATTTTTATATAATCTTCTATTTTTTTGACAAAGTTACATGCATTTTTTGGAAGATGATTGAAGTCATTTAAACCTGTAATATCCATTTCCCAACCTGGCAAACTTTCATATATTGGTATTTCTTTTCCATTTAAACTTGTTGTTTTAAAGCTATCATCTTTATTTTTATCTTTGTACTTAGTACAAACCTTAATCTCCTTTAACCCACTTAATATATCTAACTTAGTTAAAACAAGTTCTGTCATACCATTAATTCTTGCAGCATATTTTAATAAAGTTAAGTCCAACCAACCACACCTTCTTGGCCTTCCGGTAGTGACTCCATATTCATGGCCCTTTTCTAATAAGTAATTGCCCATATCATTAAATAGTTCTGTAGGAAAGGGCCCTTCTCCTACTCTTGTTAAATATGCTTTTGCTACACCTATTATATCATCAATCTTAGTAGGACCAAAACCAGCTCCAGTACAAACTCCTCCTGAAGAGGGGTTTGATGAGGTCACATATGGATAAGTACCATAATCTACATCTAGTAGTGTTCCTTGAGCTCCCTCAAAAAATATATTTTTATTGTCTTTATATGCCCTCTCTAAAATTTCAGAAGTATCGGCAATATAAGGTTTTAGTAGTTTTACAGTTTCAAGATACTCTTTTAATATTATCTTATATGAAAGTTCTTTTACCTCATAAACTTTCTTTAAGATTAAATTTTTAAAGTCTAAAACTTCCTTTAGTTTCTTCTCAAAGACATCTTGATACAATAAATCACCTACTCTTATTCCCCTTCTTGCTACTTTGTCTGTATAGGCAGGACCTATACCTTTTTTTGTAGTTCCAATCTTATTACTACCTTTTCTTTTCTCCTCAAGATTATCAAAGGTTTTATGATAGGGCATAACAAGATGAGCTTGATTACTTATGTAAAATTTGTCAAAAGAAAGCCCTCTTTTTTTAAGACCTTCTATTTCAGTAATAAGAGCAATTGGATCTATTACGACTCCATTACCGATAATACTTACTTTATCAGGATATAAAACTCCAGAAGGAATCAAATGTAGTTCATATTTTTCATCACCAACTATTACTGTATGTCCGGCATTATTACCTCCACTATACCTAACGACATAATCTGCTGTCTCAGCTAATTTATCTGTTACTTTACCTTTGCCTTCATCCCCCCATTGTGCTCCTATTACCACTTTTACGGGCATTATATTCTGCTTGTAATAGCTAAACTATTCAAGCTCCCCCCCTTTCAAAAATATAATCTATATTACTAATAAAAATATTGTAGTCGAAGATCTTTTCAACTTCTTCTTTACTTAAGTATGTCATAGTCTGGCTATCACTTTCAATGATTTTTTTAAACTTTCTTCTTTTTTTTAGACTTTCGTCACTTTATTTTTTACTTATTTATAACTTTTTACCTAGATAATCCTTTACCGATTACTCTAATAATACTTTTTTAGAAAATATTAAATTAGTATTTCTATTTAATTATTTGGTCATATTTCTTCATTAATCTTAAGATTAATTGATAACATAAACTTTGAGTAAAGCTAATTCAAGATCAAAACATTTTTAATGTTTATTTTCTTTAATAAAAATCTGTTTAATCTGAGTATTTCTGTATCTATAAGTAAAAATAATTTCACTTTCTTAATCTTTGATATCCGATTTAATATTAGCAAATATGATTATTGGTGTCAAGCTAGTAATCATTTATTTATCAATCATATACTAAATATAGAATTATTTTAAATAATAAAAATTTTGCGTTGTATTTTACTTAAAAAAGTTATATACTTTTTTACAAGGGTGAGCATTATATGGATAATATAAAGTTTATAGAACATAAAAAAATCAGAATATGTTGCGATGATGAGAAACAAAGTGTTGAACTAGGTAAAAAAAGCATTATTAATGGTCTTTTAAAATCATTACCTGGTCCCTCTCTCCCAGTTATAATATATCTTTTGACCCATCTGGGACATGAAAATTCAGTTAAAACAAATCCTGCAATTATGGCAGGATTTTTAGCCCTCGACCGTGAAAATATAAAAAAAGGGCTTAGTATATTAGAAAAAAATGGTTTCATTAATATTAAAAAAGATAAAGAAGGTGACTACCGTACTAAGATTATACTCGATTTGGATAAATTAGCAAATTCCTGTGACTATAAAGACAACATTTTAGATAAAAAAAATTCGAAAAGTAAAAATAATGTTTCTATCAATAGTTTAGAAAGTAATGACTTAAAGAAATCATTATTGAATTTTTTACCTAAAGAGGTTAATCAAAAGTTAATAGATGAAGAAATTGATCAATGGATTAATGATTTCGAACCTAAGATAATAAAAGAACTAATTAGACGTGTTAAAAAATGGTCTACTAACAATAACAAAGACAATAAAGAAGTATTTTATTATCTACATGGTATAGTTGATGACTGGTATAGCAAAAATATTTTTACATATGATCGGCTTAAGCATTTTGATAGAATGTTTAGAGAAACAAATCAACTTGCTAAATGTTATGGTTTAAAAAACTGGTACAATGTTAATGAATCACAGATGGAAATATTCTATAGCTGGTTAAATAATGGTGATGGAATCAATCTGTCAGTAGCTAAATTTGCCATTAAAGAGGCTTTTAAAAGGAAAAGTGATGGACAGCCTTCTTTAAAGTATATCGAAGATAACTTTATTACACCGTTAAAAGAATCAAAGATTAAAAATATTAAGCAAGCTAAAAAACTATTCAATCAAGATCTGAAAGAAATGAATACTAAAAAATCGAACCATGATCAAAATAAGTGGGAAAATTTTAAATGGGATATTGAAGATCTAAACTAAAATTATTTATGGGGGAAATTTTTTATGGCAATCGAACAAAATTATACTGAAGAGATGAAAAATAATATTAAACAAGAATTTCAACTGTTATCTATACTATTACAATATCCTGACAAGATCGACGAAGTAGCTGACATTTTAGAAACAAAGCATTTTTTAAATCCAAAAGCACAGATTATATATGATATCTTATTAAAACAGTTTGAAAGAGATAACCAAATTTCAAAGACAAAACTTTTTTTGAAGTTGCAAAATGAAAATATAGTTAAAAATCCCGAGGCAATGATGGATAATCTTACCTCTGGTTTTAATACACCAGATGAAATAAAACCTACTATTGATATTATAAAGAAAAACCATCAAAAAGATCTTTTACTTAGGGCTTCAAAAAAGATTGATAAACTTGCTAAAGAAAAACTTGATTTAGAAATATCTGAATACCAATCAAGAGCTCAAGAAATTATCTTTAAAGCTACCAATGAGTCTTCAGATCTTGATAAACATATCTATACAATGGAAGAAGCACTTATCAAATCTTTTGAAGCATACTTAAAGAGAAAAGAAAACAAAGTGGACATAGGTTTACAGTCTGGCTTTATCTCTTTAGATAACTTAATTGGGGGCTTTAAAAAAGGTCACCTAACTGTAATTGCAGCATCTACAAGTATGGGTAAAACTACTTTTGCAATCAATATTGCAAAAAATGTCCTTAAAAGAAGAGAACCTACTGCAATAATAAGTCTTGAAATGGAAGCACAAGAAATTGTTGATAGGATGATAATTCAAGAAGCAAAGATAAATGGTTGGAAGTATAACCAAGGTGAAACAAATCAACAAGAAGATAAAAGGATCTCAAAAACTCTTGATGATTTACACGAATTCCCTCTTGCCATTTCTGATGAAAGGGGATTGAATGTAGCTCAAATTAGAGCACGATTAAGAAAATTCAAAGCTCAGATGGGTGATTTAAGTCTTGTTATTGTTGACTATTTACAGATGATTCGTCTGCCTGAAGATCATTCCCAAAATACAGCCAGAGCAGTTGGTGAAGTAGTATTGCAACTTAGAAATTTAGCTTCAGAATTAGAAGTACCTATAATTTTGATATCACAGATAAGTAGAAGTTTTACCTCAAGGCAGGATAAAAGACCAGTTCTATCAGATTTAAGAGACTCTGGTAATATTGAAGAGATTGCTGATGGAGTAATCTTTTTATATAGACATGCTCATACAAGTGCTGCAGCAAGAGAAAAAGCTGAAGCTGAGGGTCGTGAACAAGATACAGAAATAATTATAGCTAAACAAAGAACAGGACAAACCGGCTCAATAAAATTACTCTTTGAAGAAAACTATATCTCTTTTGTGGATCCAGAGAATGTTTCACTGGAAGGAATGATACCCGGTGAGTAAAAATATTGATTTAAAGATGGTTTATAAATTTACAAATAAGTATGAAAATTTAAAAGAGGAGGGAGTAATCTCTGAACAAGATTTTAAGAATATCCTTTCCCTCCTTGATCAACTTGAACAAATAGAAAGTGATAAGTTGGATCAATTGTTAAAAGACATAACTTAACTCTATATTAAGAACCTTAGCTGGTGAATAAAAAAGATCTGTTTGACTACCACTTAGAAAAGCCCCACTAATTCTTAATGTAGTATTACCATTCAACTGGTTGCTATAATTTGGAATTAAAGCAGTACTCCCATCTTTAAGTGAAGTTAATGTAAATACTCCAATTGAACTGAAATCATTTATATTATAGTTTAAATTTGATAATAATATTTGCAAATAATCATTTCCATTTGGTATATTTGAACCTGAATCAAACGGTAATTCAGCTCTGCCCAATGAACTCAGTAATACCGGTAATCCTGCATTGTTTTTGACAATATGATATTCTCCTTGCACCATTAATCTATTTCCATAACCCTGTTTTTGATTTATATAAAAACTATAGTCTACCCCAACCATTAAAGCATTTGTATTTATATCACTGTTAATAATTTCATCTTGATAGTCCATATTTGTATAGGAAGAATAAACTCCAAGACTCCCTATATCACCTTTAAGTGAAACTCCTAACCGGGATAAAGAGTTTGAAGTTGAACTTTGTTTAATATAGTTTAAACTGAAATCAAAGTTTTGAATTAAAGTTCTACCCCGAAATCCATACTTATCATAGTTATTATTAAATTCATTTACAAAGGTTAGGCTACTGTACCAGTTAACAGGATAGTTTAATTCAACTGCATTAATATATTTCGTTTCAGTTTCTTGACCTAAAGCTTCGGCCCCAAGTGAAAAATCTACTAAGTTAATTAGAGAACCAAATGACCAAGAAACGGGTTGTTTCCCCAGTTTTATTTCTAAATTTTTAAAACTGCTTTTTATATAAGCTTTTTTTAACAAAATATCAAACTCTTGATTTGCAGTGTTATTTTTAAATGTAACTGCAAAGTTAGCATTGTCTAATTCTAAACCTAGGTTGATATTTTGATAAGTCGTAGTTTCTACTTCTTGATCAAATAAAGTTGTATTTGTCCCAACAGTTATATCGCCTCCAAACTGATAAGCAAATACAGAAGATGAAATTAAGAAAAGCAAAGTTAATAATATCAATAAAGATCTGAAATGTTTTTTGCTCATAATATATTAACCCCCAAACTTATTGTAAGGACTGTAATGAAAAAGTACCCTCAGGAATTTCAGGATTAAACTCTATGGATTCTATAATAAATTCAGTACTAGTATTTTCTCTTAATTTATCTTCCATAACTGACTTTGTTGGATACCATCTATGATCAAATTCTTGTACTTCTTGAACAACTATCTCCTTTAATAACTTGCCACTTTCTGCATAGAGTTCTTCTTTTAGACCTATATGCCTTTCTTTATCAATCCAGACAATTCTCTTATAATAAGTAGCTTCAGCTCCTTGTTTTTTAATACCTTCTATCACATAACAAGGCCTTTTTTGGTATTCTTGCTCTTCAATAATTTCAAAGTTATATAGCTCAGTTAATTTTTCTGACTCCATCATATCTTTATAAGAAAAGTCACTTCCCATCATCCCTCTTTCTAACATATGACCAGAAAGTTTTACTACATCTTCAGCATCAGGAAAAAACATCCACAAGTTATCTTCTCTTTTTAAAAACTTAGTTCCCCTATCCATAGGGTTCGTAAATTCAACTAAAGCCTTATTACCATCAATTAGTGATATCATTACTTTTTCCAATTTTCTATTATTATTATTGATAACCATCTTTGATTCGACTCTAGCTGTTTTTAAATATTCATTATCATCTCTTTTTTGAATAATTTCATCTGCAGTAACTGCAAATATTGAATATGAAAATAAAAATACAAATATAACTAATAATAATATAACTTTTTTCATTTAATTCACCTCCATTAAATATTTCGCAAAGCATCATTCGGTTCTAATTTAGCTGCTCTTCTTGCAGGTATTATACAGGTAATTGTTGTAATGATTACCCCTAGTATAAATCCAAATACAATGTTATTAATGTTATAAACTGGATATAATATCGGATTGACAAGAAGTTCGCCTTCAATTCCCTGTAAAGCCCTTGTATAATCAATACCATATATTGACAGATATCTTGTTAGTGCTCCACCGGCTATAGAACCTAAAAAACTACCTATAATACCCATTGTTGTGCCTTCAATAATAAACATTGTTAATATTTCTTTTTTCTTTAACCCTAGAGCCGCCATCATTCCTATTTCCCTGGTTCTTTCTTTTACAATCATTATCATTGTATTAATTACAACTATTGCAGCAAGTAAAATTAATAAAATATATATAACATTATAGATGTATTGTGCTACTTTGAAATAACTTAACATAGCATTTGCTTCTTCCCAGGTTTGTACTTGATATTTTTGTCTACCATCATTTGAATTTATAAGCTTTTGAACTGTTGATTTTAATTCAAAGGCTGAATTCATTGATTCAGCTTTTATCAATACTTCTGTCGCCTGCCCGTCCATTATCAATATTCTTTGAGCCTGATCTAGAGGGATATAGAATAATCTTTCATTTATTAATGGTAAATAATGATCTATCTTTCCAACAATTTCAAAGGTGGATCCTTTGAAAGCATCAAAAGAATTTTGATATAATATAGTAACTTTATCACCTACATCTTTACCTAACTTATCTGACAGTCCACTTCCAATTACAATCTCTTTACTGCCCCTTTTTACCATTCTGCCATTGACAAAATTATTAGAAATATCAGTAAATTCAATTTCTTTATCTGGTATTACTCCCCAACCAAGCATCCTTACCAACTCTTCATCAACACTGGCTAATGAACCAAACTTTATTCTTGGTACTGCGAGTTCTATTTCATCATTTTCTTCTAATTTTTCTATCATATTAAGCACACCATCACCCTCTAAACCATCAACAGGATGTAATAGTGATAGAAGTTTTTCTTTCTTATCATAATTTTGATCAATTATTCTCAAATGGCCAGAATCATACTGTATATACAAAGACACTGTATTTTCAAGTATACCCATCATTAAACCTCTAGTAAATATCACAGCCATAACAGCAATTAAGATGGCTATAATTGAAACAGTAGTTCGTATTTTGTTTCTAAGCAGGTTCCTAGCTGCTAAAGTAATTAAAAACTTCATCTCTTTGTCCTCTCCTACTTATGATATATTGCTTTAACCGGATCTTTTTTAGCTCCCCAACGAGCTGGTAATATACTTGCTAAAACAGAAGTTATAATCCCAAAGAAAAAGATGAATATGAATGCATTAGGACGCCAACCTCCATATAATCTATCAATAATAGGTATACCAAAAGTAGTCTCTCCACCAGTAATACTTCCCACATCTATACCTATATTTGTAAGCAAATAGACTCCTATAAATCCTATAATTATACCAACTGCCGAACCTAATAAACCAATACCGGCAGATTCAATAACAAAAATATATACAATCTCTCTCATCTTCAAGCCTAAAGCTTTCATCATCCCAATCTCTTCTAATCTTTCTAATACAGATAATATCACAATATTTATAACACCAACCGCTGCTAATATTATTATCACAATTAACATAATTAAGTTCTCAATATTACCCTGCCTAGTCATCGCTAAAATGTCTTCAGAAAGCTTCTCCCAATTATATGCTTTAATATTAGAACTTTTCCTATTTAATATACTATTAATTTCATTAGTTACAGGAATAGATTCTTCTTTTCCTTCTAGTCTAAAAAAATATCTACTCACCTTGCCATCAAGTCCCAAAGCATTTTGAGCATCTTGGAGCGGTATGTATACATGATATTCATTTATCTCAGGATGAGATGTGTCAAGGGTCCCTACTAATTCAGCTTCAATAGTATTAAAGGTTCCTTCTTTTGTTTTAAATAATAAGGTTATATATTCTCCTAATTCAAATCCCATTAAATTAGCAAGTTTTTTACCTATTACTGCATTATTCCCGTTTTTTAAACTTTGGCCCTCTAATAAATACTGTTCTAATTTAAATACTTCACTATCTGTATTCACTTCAACTCCAATTACTGATATAGGATACTCTTCTCTACCATTATTTATATTTGCAGGAAAATATAATCTTTTTGTCGACTTTTCAATATCAAGTTCTTCTTTAATTTGATTAACTACTAATAAATTATCGTCTAAAAGATTATTAAGTGGTAATTCTTCCTTGTTATCCCAGTAGTTTTTATCCATAATCTGTAAATGTGAAGTTAGTAAATTTATATTATTGTCGATTGATATTTCTTCCATCCCAACTATCAAAGAATCTGATACCAAAAATATTACTATACCTAAAGAAATAACTAAAGCTGTTATTATTGTCCTTTTTTTATTTCTTGCTAAATTTTTTAATGCCATCTTAGTGAGGAACATCCAAATCCTCTCCTTGCTTGTCTTGAGTAACTTTTCCGTCTCTAATTTCTATTAATCTTCTAGCATATCTCATAACCTGTGGATCGTGAGTAGAGAAGATAAAAGTTGTTCCTAATTTTTGGTTCATCTTTAACATAATATCTAATACTTCTTCACTAGTTTCTGAATCTAGATTTGCAGTCGGCTCATCTGCCAATACTAACTTTGGATTTTTAACTAAAGCCCTTGCAATTGCGACTCTTTGTTTTTGCCCACCTGATAGTTCGTTTGGCCTTCTTTCCTCAAGGCCTTCTAAACCAACTGACTTTAGTATATCAAGTACTTTTTTTCTACGTTCTTTTTTAGATATCTCATTTATTATTCTGATTGCAAACTCAACATTCTCAAAAGCAGTTAGTACTGGTATTAAGTTATGACCTTGAAAAATAAAACCTAAGTTGTATCTTCTAAAGTCAGATAGTTCATTTTTAGATAGTGTTGATAATTTTTTACTACCATCATAGTATATTTCACCAGAAGTGGGTTTATCAAGACAACCTATTAAGTTCAATAGTGTAGTCTTACCTGAACCAGAAGGCCCAAATATTGTCGTGAATTCACTCTTTTTAATTTCTAATGAAATTCCTCTAATCGCTTGAACATCAATCTTTCCTTGTTGATATATCTTTTTAATATTTTCTAACTTCAATAAAGACATGATCAATTATCCTCCTCTCTTTTTAGACCGTCATATACTACGGTTAGTAATTTTTTTACTAATTGATCAAACTTATCTTTTTTTATTTTATTAATATTATTGAAATAATAATTAATTATAAATAATTTTGAATTATATAAAAAATTAACGGTATAATCAATATTAATATTTGAATTAACTTCTCTGGTTTTGATTCCTTCTAACAACATGTCATCTAATTTATTATATATTACTTTTTCGTATTTTTTATTTATCAAGTTTGTTATCTCAATATTATTTACCTCAAAACTATCTAAAATCAATTTAGTTGATAGAGAATTCTTTTCTGCAAACTTTAACTCAGTTAGATAAAAGTCTTTTAACTTATTTACAAAAGATTTCTTATAATTTTTATCCATTTTCAATTTTAAATAGTTAAACTTAGATTTCAATATTTTATCTAAAAGATACAGATATAAATCCAATTTGTGATTAAAGTATTGATAGAAACTGCCTTTTGATATATCTGCTGAATTTACAATTTCTGTAACACTGCTTTTATCAAAACCCTTGTTTACAAATTCTAATAAAGAAGTTTCAATTATTCTATCTTTTTTATTTGTTGGCAAGTTAAAAAAGGTTTCTTTAGGCATCTATCAAACCTCCCCACATAATGACTTTGAATTCATATGACTTTATATTCATATTATATCTTTTTATATATAAAATGTCAATTTTAAAAAATTAAAACCCTCAACATTATTAATATCAAGGGCTTTGTCTATCTTAATAATTTTTAGTTATTTATTCTTCGTCTTCTTTAGCTTCAACAACCTCTACAATTAAATTTGCATAAATATCATCAAATAGCTTTATTGGAACTTTATGAATCCCTAGTTCTTTAATATTCTCACTTAAAGAAATATCTTTTTTATCTAATTCATAACCTTTTTTTGAACCTTTTTCAGCAATATCTTTACTGGTCACTGAACCAAATAACTTGCCATTTTCACCAGCTTTAACAGGGAAAATAAATCTCTCTTCTTCTAATTTTGTTTTAAGTTTTTGAGCTTCTTCAGTTTTTTCAGCTTTTCTTTTCTTTGCTCTTTCAATTTCATGTTTTAATCTTTTCTTCTCAGATTCAGTAGCTCGAACAGCATATCCTCTAGGTATTAAGTAATTCCTCGCATAACCATCAGAAACTTCAATAACATCACCTGGAGAACCAAGTTTTTCAACTTCTTCTCTTAAAATAATTTCCATAAATCTAGCCTCCTTAAAAATCAATCTTCTTTTTTATTGTATTTTATTTTTCTAAAATCAAACCAAAAATCCACCAATCCTAATAGAATTAAAAAGGGCGGAAGTACTGGAACAAATAAAATTATTGCTGTGTAAATCAATTTTAAAACAAAACTTTTAAACTTCTTATCAATAAAAAATATAGAAACTGCATAACCCTGAATTAATGTGAAAAATAGTAATACCATATTTAAGTTTACAAAAAGTAAGTTTCCTTTTAATAACAACGCAATTACTATACCAATTGATATGACCCATCTAGGCAAAAACCAGTACTTAACATGTATATAACTTTCCTTATTAAACCCAACTTTATTTATATACCAGATTGTCACATAGTAGTTTAAAGTACCTGTAATAACAACAGATATAGCTATTAAGGCTGGAAAAATCTTTTTTAAAATCTGTAATTGATCTACAATGATACCTTCCATATCTCCAATTGTACCAGTTTGACCTAAAAGAGCTGTTGCTTCGTTTATTATACTTTGAAAATCAA
>JAIPEV010000016.1 GCA_021736965.1 Halanaerobiales bacterium
GGTGAAGTTATTGCTACTCCCGGAAGTGAAAGTAATGTAAAAGAAATCTTTGATAAGACCTGGGAACTTAAAAAGACCAGAGAAAATGTAATAGCATTTAATCAGTTTGAAGAGTTTGGAAACCACCTCTGGCACTATGAAGTAACAGGTAGTGCTATGCAGGAAGTCCTAAAAGAGGTTATGGGTCAAGATGATCGATTTAGTGGAGTTGCCCTAACTTCAGGTTCAGCCGGTACATTAGGTTGTGGTGATTACTTAAAAGAAAGATATCCAAACAGCAAAATTGCTGTGGGAGAAGCCCTACAGTGTCCAACTCTTTTAAATAATGGATTTGGTGCTCATAGAATTGAAGGTATTGGAGATAAACATGTTCCCTGGATCCATAATGTAAAAAATACTGATCTGATAATAGCAGTTGATGATAAAGACAGTATGAGTCTTGTAAGGTTATTTAATGAGCCAGCCGGCCAGCAGTTTTTAAAAGAAAAAATCGGTATAAAACAAGATGTTATTGATAATTTGGATCTAATGGGTATCTCAGGAGTTGCCAATATGATCTCTGCTATTAAGTTTGCTAAATACTATGAACTTGGTAAAGATGATATTATTTTAACTGTATTTACCGATTCGATGGAACTATATCAGTCTCGGTTAGAGGAGATGAGAGAAAAGTTTGGAGAGTATGATAAAACAGATGCAAAAGTAGACTATTATGCTCATCTACAAAGACTAACTACAGACTACTTAGAGGAGTTAACCTATCAGTCTAAAAAAAGAATTCACAATCTTAAGTACTATACCTGGGTCGAACAACAGGGTAAAGATGTAAAAGAACTTAATGCTCAGTGGTATGACTATCAGAACTACTGGGGTAATATTCATAGTATGACTGGAGAAATTGATAAGTTAATCGATAAGTTCAATCAAAAAGTTGGACTGTTAAAATAACTTAAATGTAGGATAAGAAGGTGTGAATATGAGATATGTAAAAAATTTAAAGTGTACTAACTGTTCAACAACTTATAAACCAGAACCTGATCGATACTTATGTGATAAATGTGGTGATAAAGGTATTTTAGACGTACAGTATAAGTATCAAAAGATAAAAAATGAGTGGACTAAAAAAGATCTGATAAATAATAAAGAGAGATCTATCTGGAGATTTTTACCACTTTTACCGATCAAAAAAGAGACGAAAAGACCAAACTTAAGAATTGGAAATACACCACTATATAGTTCAAAAAAGATGGCTAAAAAAGTAGGATTAAAAAAACTTATCATTAAAGATGATGGGCTTAATCCTACGGGTTCTTTAAAAGACAGAGCTTCAGCAATGGCTGCTGTTAAAGCAAAAGAAGCAGATGCTGATACTGTTGCCTGTTCTTCAACAGGTAATGCAGCTTCTTCTTTAGCTGGGAATATTGCTGCAATGGAAGATCAAATGAAGGCAATTATTTTTGTTCCTAAAAGAGCTCCCAGCGGTAAAGTAGCCCAACTATTAATCTACGGAGCTGAAGTTGTTTCTGTTCAGGACTCATATCAGGCCGCCTATAATCTTTCAGATCAGGCAATTAAAAAGTGGGGCTGGTATAACAGGAATGCAGCAATTAATCCCTATCTGGTAGAAGGAAAGAAAACAGTAGTCTTAGAAATGGCTGAACAGCTAAATTGGCAGGTACCAGACTGGGTAGTATTTTCGGTGGGAGATGGTTGTACAATAGCTGGTGCTTATAAGGGGTTACATGATCTAAAACAGATTGGATTTATTGATCGAATACCTCGATTACTTGGTGTACAGGCTAAAGGTTGTGCTCCGATCACAAAGGCATTTAAAACTAATAGAGGATTAGAAGTGACAGGCGAAAATACGATAGCAGACAGTATAGCGGTTGGCAGTCCCCGCAACTATAATAAAGCATTAGATGCAGTTAGAAGTTCAAAAGGAGATATGATCAATGTAAGTGATCAAGAGATCTTAAAGATGATTAAAACCTTAGGTTCGACTACAGGTATCTTCGGTGAACCAGCAGGAGTTGCTGGTCTGGCTGGAATCAAAAGAGCAGTGAGTAATGGGATAATATCATTAGAACAGTCTGTAGCAGTTGTGATTACGGGGAATGGTCTAAAAGATATTAAAAATGCTCGAAAAGCAGCTGGTAAGTTAATTGAAATAGAAAATGATATAGATAGATTAGAAGAGATATTTTTTAAAAAGGGGGTAATCTAGATGAATGCCAATCTCAAGATGGGTGATAAAATAAGAACGATTAGAAAAACCCAAGATTTAAGTTTATCTGCATTAGCAGGTAAAATCGGAAAGACTTCTAGTTATTTAAGCCAGGTAGAAAGAGGACTAGCTGAACCTTCTATAACGGCTTTAAGGGAGATCTCAAAGGCTTTAAAAGTTCCCATCTTTTACTTTTTAATAGATGATCAAAAACATAATGATGTTGTCAGAAAAGAAGATAGAAAAGTACTTAACTTTCCCGGTTCACATCTTAAGTTTGAGTTGATATCACCTGACTTAGATCATGATATTGAAATGATAGAAGCAAGACTTAAACCAGGGGCAAGTACTCTTGATAAACCTTTGTCACATACTGGTGAAGAAGTAAGTATTGTAATTGAAGGTGAGATGGAAATTACAATTGGTAGTGATAAGTATGAACTTTCCAAGGGAGATAGTATTTACTATAATGCTAATCTTCCTCATAAAATAACCAGTATTGGAAAGGAAGACTTAGTATTTATCTCTGCAATTACTCCCCCAAACTTTTAATTAATATATTGGAGGTTATATAAATGATTAAAGACTTTAATCAGGTTTTAAAACAGGCAGAAAAATACCGTCCTGAGATCTCTAAGTTCTTACGTGATATGATAGCAATTCCTAGTGAAAGCTGTCAGGAAAAAGAGGTTATACTCAGGATTAAAAAAGAGATGGAAAAAGTAGGTTTTGATCGGGTTGAAATTGATAGTATGGGCAATATCTTAGGTTCTATTGGAAATGGCAAACATCTAATAGCAATGGATGCTCATATCGATACAGTTGGTATTGGAGATAAAAACCAGTGGGAAATTGATCCTTATGATGGTTTTGAAGATGATCAAGTGATCTTAGGAAGAGGTGCCAGTGATCAAGAGGGTGGTATGGCCTCAATGGTCTATGCTGGTAAAATAATTAAAGACTTAGGGCTAGAAGATGACTATACACTATTAATAACTGGTACTGTCCAGGAAGAGGACTGTGACGGTCTCTGCTGGCATTATATGATTGAAGAAAAAGACATAAAACCCGAATTTGTTGTTATTACTGAACCAACTTCCTGTAATATATATCGTGGTCATCGCGGTCGAATGGAAATCAAGGTTACAACCCATGGTCTAAGCTGTCATGGATCAGCACCTGAGCGAGGGGATAATGCAATATATAAGATGGCTCCAATTATCAATGAACTAAAGGCCCTTAATCAGAACTTACATTATGATCAATTTTTAGGTAAAGGGACTTTAGCAGTCTCAGAGATATTTTTTAGTTCAGCTTCAAGGTGTGCAGTTGCAGATGGATGCTCAATCTCTATTGATCGTAGACTTACTGCAGGAGAATCCTGGCAGAGTGCAGTTCAGGAGATTAAAAACTTGCCTGCTGTAAAAGAAGCAAAAGCAGATGTAGAGATTTATGAGTATGATCGACCTTCTTATACTGGATTAAGTTATCCAATTAGATCATACTTCCCAACCTGGGTTATAAAAGAAAACCATCCAGTCTGTAATACACTTATTGATTCATATAAAAATCTTTTTAAAGAAGAACCTTTTGTTGACAAATGGACCTTTTCAACTAATGGGGTTTCAATTATGGGAAGACATAAAATTCCCTGTATAGGTTTTGGACCCGGACATGAAGATCAGGCCCATGCTCCTAATGAAAAAACCTGGAAAGATGAACTAGTAAAAGCAGCTGCCTTTTATGCCTTAATTCCATCAATTTATGTAAATGACTACGCGGACAAAATGCCTGAGAAAACCAAAAATATAGTTAAATAAATTTAAGGAGGATAAACAAGATGAAAACAATTTTTAGAGGTAAGGACTTTATAACTTTACAGGACTGGTCAAAAGAAGAACTTGATACCTTATTAGAAGTTTCTTTTGATCTTAAGAAAAAATTTGCAATGGGTCTTGATACACCTTATTTAAAAAATAAGACTGCGATGTTGATGTTTTTTGAACAGTCAACCAGGACCAGAAACTCTATGGAAGCTGGTTTAGCACAACTGGGAGGACATGCCAACTTTTTAGATACTTCGACAATGCAGGTTTCTCACGGTGAAGTTGCTAAAGATACAGCCATAATATTAGGTAGATATGGTCATATGATAGCCTGCCGTAACTGTGACTGGGGGATTGGTAATGATTATTTAACAAGTTTGGCTAAGTGGGCTCCCGTACCTGTATTAAGTCTTCAGGATGATTTATACCATCCAATGCAAGGTATTGCCGACATAATGACCATTATGGAGAAAAGAGAAAATACCAGAAACTTAAAGGTTTCTATTATTTGGGCTTATGCAACGAGTCATAAGAAACCAATTTCAGTACCTGTTACACAATCACTTCTCTTCCCAAGATTTGGTATGGATGTTACCTTAGCTTATCCAGAAGGATACGATTTACCTGATTGGGTAATTGAACAGTCCAGAGCTAATGCTGAAAAACACGGTGGTTCATTTAAAATTACTCACGATATGGAAGTAGCTTATACTGATGCCGATGTTGTTATACCTAAAAACTGGGGAAGCTGGGTTACAAACCAAAGTGATGATGTAATAGATGAAAACTTAAAAGCCAATAAAGACTGGAAATGTACTAAAGAGATGATGGCAAAGGCAGACGAAGATGTCATGTATATGCATGCTCTGCCTGCTGATAGAGGTAATGAAGTTGAGGACTCTATAATAGATGGTCCACATTCAATAGTGTATGATGAAGCAGAAAACAGACTTCATACCGCAAAAGCTGTGATGGCTCTTACAATGGGTGGTAGATAATCACTAATTTAAAAACAGGTTAATTTTAAAACAATTAATCTGAGGAGAGATAGAGTAAAGGAAGAAAAATATAGAAAATGAATAAGGGGTTGAAAATATTATTTAATGTAAATAAAAGATAGGTTACCTACTATTTTGACGATACTACTTAGTTGTTAAACATATGTTAGCTATCTTTGTAGGTATTATAAGACCACTATTAATTATTACAGGAGTTGTTTGTCTAATTTATAGGAGTTCTAAATTTTGTCAGTATGACCCTTGTAGTCTCAAAAGTATTTTCATATATACAGTTTAGTAAAATAGGTCCAATTAGTTTAGACTTTTAGGTGTAAATAAAATCAGTTTTTCCTTGTACCGATGGCAATTACTGTTATAAATTCAGATAGTCTGGCCTTAGTTTTGGTGATGGTTTTAGTAGCTTAATAAGTTGAAATGATTATTAATAGATTTATAAAACAGACTAAAAAGCTCTTTCGTACCTGTATTAACAGTTATTGTGGTTATCTTAATTGGTCTTGGATTAATGGAGGTAGGTATTACTGACTTTGGCAATGGAGTTGGAGCTGAGGACTTTGTTAGTGTCTAAAACTTATTTTTAGGTAGTTTTTTCTAATTGTAATAATAGCTAATCGATTAAGTAAAGCTCTAATCAAAGTGGGAGCAGTTGCGATTGGTCTAAAAGCTGGTTACGTAGAATCAATACCATTAGAATTAATTGGTTTTGGATTGGTCCTAAACTCGGATTGGTTTACAGTAATAGTTTTTTTAAGTTTGGAATCTCTTTTAAATTATCACATTATTTATCCTAAATTATAGCTTATTTAATAACCTCAATCGAATCAATCGGGGATCTTACAGATGTTTCGGAAGTTTCAAAAAACCACTTGAAGGATAACTTTATCGGAAACTTTTATATGGTAATATATTAGCTAATGGTGTAGGTAGTAAAATGCTGTTGTAGCTATCTTTTTATATTAAAACTATTACCTAAAATTGGAACCTTAATTAGTGTAATGTTCAAACCAGTATTATGTGGAGCGACTATTGCTTTTTTTAAAATAATAGTAACTTATAATATGAAGATAGCTATTAGAAAGGAACTAACCGATAGAAAGATATTTATCTAATCAATAGCTTTAAGAGTAGAACTTTGTGTTACATTTAGATCAAATATTGTAAAAAAACTTCCTAATTTTAACAAAAGTACTTTCTTTAGGGATTACAGTTGGTGTAATTCTTACTATAGTACTTAATCTAATTTTGCCTAAAAAAGAGACTTCAATTGAATGTTAGCAAGATAGAGTTTTCTTAAAAAAGCTTTTTATAATTAAAATATATATAATGATGAAAATAAAAACAAAATTAAATAGATAAAAATAGTCTGATTAAGAATTATAATTTTTTTGAGAAAAACAGGAAAAACGAACTTTCTGTTTAAAATAAAAAATGGAGGTGTTTAAATGGAGTTTACACATGTCAACAAATCAGAAAAAAGAGTAGATGTGTATGAAAAAGTAACAGGTAGAGCAAAGTATGGAGCTGATCTAAACTTTGCCAATATGCTCTATGCTTCAGTTCTTTATACAGCCTATCCATATGCAAAAATCAAGAAGATAGATACCCAAAAAGCTAAAAAACTACCGGGTGTAGTTTCAGTTATTACTGCCAAGGATATTCCAAATAATCAGTTTGGAGTAATAATTGAAAACCAGCAGGTGTTAGCAAATAAAAAAGCATTATATATTGGTGATGGAGTTGCAGCAGTTGCAGCAGAAACGAAAAAGATTGCAAAGCAAGCAATTGAACTAATCGAGGTTGAATATGAAGAGTTAAAGGGAATTTATGACCCTATCGAAGCTGCAAAAGATGATGCACAACTTGTCCACGATGACCTTGAAAATAATCAGGTAGTCCACCATCCTTTGAGAAAGGGTGACATTGAAAAAGGATTTAAACAGTCAGATCTTATCTTAAAAAGAGAGTACTCTACTTCCTTTATTGAACATTCATATATTGAGCCGGAAGCAGTTATTGTAGTTCCATATCAAGAAAATTCAACGGTTACGGTTTATGGTTCTGTCCAAAATCCATTTGCTACCCAAAATGCAGTAGCAACCGTTTTAAAAGAAGATTTAAATAAGGTTCGAGTCGTCCAAAATCAGATGGGTGGTTCCTTTGGTGGAAAAGATGAAGTAATTTCGTCAATGGCAGCCCGTGCCTCTGTTTTAGCCTTGAAAACAGAAAGACCGATAAAACTGGTTAATAATAGGGAACAATCGATTAAAGAAAGCTACAAAAGACATCCCTATAAGATGAAGTACAAGATAGGTGCAACCAAAGAAGGTAAAATCAAGGCGATGGAGATTAAAGCGATAGCAGACAGTGGTGCTTATGCCTGTCAGACTCCTTTTGTTACCTGGCGTTCTGTAGTTCAGGCTACTGGACCATATGAAGTTGAAAATGTGAAAACAGACACCTATGGTTACTATACAAACAATGTATATACAGGAGCAATGAGGGGTTATGGCTCTCCTCAGGTGATCTTTGCTCAGGAGTCCTTAATGGATGAGTTAGCAGTAGAGTTAGATTTAGACCCGATCGAACTTAGATTAAAAAATATCTATCATAATAACTCAATAACAGCAAGTGGGCAAAAATTAGATAACCATGAGGTTAGTTTAAAAGAAGTAATGACAAAAGCTATTAAAAAAAGTGATTTTACTGAAAAGTATAGAAAGTACAAAAAAGAAGTTAAAGGTGATAAAAAAAGAGGGATAGGCCTTGCAGTAAGCTTTAGAGGTTGTAGTTTGGGAGCAGAAGCAATCGATGCAGCCGGTATTATCTTATCATTAAAAAAAGATGGTAGTCTCAGTTTATATAGTGGCTTAGCTGAAAACGGTCAAGGCCTAAAGACAGTTTATTGTCAGATTGCAGCTGAAGAGCTTCAGATTCCAACTGAGAAAGTGAACTTCATGGAGGTAGATACCTTAATCTCACCAGATAGTGGTTCTACTGTAGCCTCCAGGGCTACCTTAATTGGTGGGAATGCGGTTAAAAAGGCTGCCGATAATCTAATAGATAAGATCAAGGATTATATAGCTGAGCAGTACCAGCAAAAAAAAGAAGAGATTAAGTTAAAGGATGGTTTCATCTATGGGAAAAAAGATATTAAGATTATGAGCTTAAAAGAGATGGCTGTAAAAGCAGCTATGGAGGGAGTCTATCTAACAACTTATGGTTGGTATGTTTCACCTGATATCTCCTGGGATGAAGAAACCGGTCATGGTAACCCCTATTTTACCTATGTTTATGGATGTCAGGTTGCAGAGGTAGAGGTTGATACTGCAACCGGTGAGATAGAAGTATTAAAGATGACTGCTGCTCATGATGTAGGAAGGGCGATAAACCCAGCAAATGTTAAAGGACAGATCTATGGGGGAGTTTCAATGGGAATTGGCTACGGTATTATGGAAGAAGTAGTAACAAATGAGGGATATATTGAAAGTACAAACTTTGATCAATACTTAATACCAACCGTTAAAGATATGCCTAAATTGGAACCTATTATTGTACAAAACCCCGATCCTAGTGGTCCTTATGGGGCAAAATCGATTGGTGAACCAACCTTAGAGTTGGGGGCTGCAGCAATTGCTAACGCAGTCTTTAATGCCACAGATAAAAGAATTAGATCTCTTCCTCTTAATTTAGAAAAGATTATTGTTGGTAAAAACTTAAGTAAGGGAGGGAAATAATAATGTTAGAGTTTGAAGCAAAAAAACCAGAAAACTTAAATCAACTACTTGAAATTTTAGAAAGTAAAAAATCTAAGATAAAGTTACTGGCTGGAGGTACAGACCTTTTAGTTGAAATTCATAATAAAAGTGATAGATTAAAGGATTTTGACTATCTTGTAGATATTACTTCCCTTAATGAGTTGAAAGGAATAGAAGCTAAAGACAAATATTTAAAGGTGGGTTCTTTGACAACCCACAGCGAAATTGTAAATTCAGATTTAATAGGCCAAGAGTTTCCAATCTTAAAAAAAGCGGCCAAAACAATTGGATCTACCCAGATTAGAAACCGAGGAACAGTTGGTGGTAATTTAAGTAATGCCTCTCCAGCTGCTGATTTAATTACTCCACTAATTGTCCTTGATGGAAGAGTTGTTTTAAAGTCGAATAAAAATAAAAGGGAGTTAAGATTAAGTGATTTCTTAACAGGTCCCTATCAGACAGATTTAAAGGATAATGAGGTTATGACTGAACTTAAGATACCTTTTGTGGATAGTAACTATTACTTTAACTTTCAGAAGGTAAAGAGAAGAAAAGCAGTTGCAATTGCCAGAATAAACTTAGCAGTAATTGCTAAGATAAAAGATCAAATCATTACAGATATTAAGATTGCCTTTGGCTCTGCAACTCCAACGGCAAGAAGGTTTGTTAAGATGGAAGAGTACTTGAAAAATAAAGGTATTAATCAGCTAGATTATGATCTAATTAAAGATAAAACAGGTGATGAAATGGTTAAAATAACCGGTACAAGATGGTCTACCCCCTATAAAAAACCTGTAGTTGGTAATCTATTAAAGCGTGCTCTACAGGAAATTATTAAGGAGGTGCAGTAAGTGGATAAAATAAGTGTTGAACTAACTGTAAACAGAAAAAAATATAAAATAAAGGTCGAGCCTGATGAAAGATTACTTGATACTTTAAGAGAGAGGCTAAACTTTACTGGTGTAAAGGAAGGTTGTTCGATTGGTGAATGTGGAGCCTGTACTGTGATCTTAGATGGTAAAGCAGTTAACTCCTGTATGGTCTATACCTTTCAGGTAGATAGTAGTGAGGTAATTACTGTAAAAGGATTAGAAATTGATGGGAAGCTTGATCCCTTACAGCGAGCCTTTATTGATTATCAGGCAGTCCAGTGTGGGTTTTGTACTCCTGGTATGTTGATCTCAGCCAGGGCACTTTTAAATCAAAATCCTAATCCCAATCGCGAAGAGATCAAAACAGCAATTGAGGGGAATCTATGTAGATGTACAGGCTATAAGCAAATCATAAAAGCAATTGAAAGTGTTGTTAAAAAAGATAGGAGTGAATAAGAGATGTCTAAGCTTTTAATAAAGGGAATTAAAGAACTAGTTACTATGGATCAAGCTAGGCATAGATATAAAGATATTGATCTATATATTGTTGATAATAAAATTGAAAAAATTGCTAAAGATATAAAAGTAGATCAAAGTATAGATCAAGTTATTGAAGCTGATCAGTATTTTGCTTTTCCAGGCTTAATAAATACTCATCATCATTTTTATCAAACCCTAACCAGAAACTTGCCAGAAGCTCAGGGAGTAGAGCTTTTTAACTGGCTTAAGTATCTATACCCTATCTGGTCAAAGTTAAGTCCAGAAGCAGTATATTATAGTACCTTATTAGCATCAGCTGAATTATTGAAAACAGGCTGTACAACATCTGTTGATCACTTTTATGTCTTTCCCGAAAACCAACCTAAAAATCTAATGGACTATCAGTTTAAGGCTGCCAAAGATATTGGAATAAGGTTTTATGGAAGTAGGGGGAGTATGTCCTTAAGTGAAGAAGATGGGGGGCTTCCACCTAATAAAGTAGTTCAAAGTGAAGAAGAGATACTATCTGATTCAAAAAGGGTTATTGAAAAGTATCATGATCCAGAGCAGTTTGCGATGCAAAGAGTAGTATTAGCCCCTTGTTCTCCCTTTTCGGTTTCAAAAGATCTCTTAAAAGAATCTATTAAACTTGCTCGTGCTTATAATGTATTAAGCCATACTCATCTTGCAGAAACAAAAGATGAAACTGACTACTGTGTCGAGATCTTTGACAAAAGACCACTTGAGTTAATGGAAGATTTAGGCTGGGTAGGAAAAGATGTCTGGTATGCCCACGGAATATTTTTTAATGAATTTGAAATTGCCAGATTAGCTGAAACTAAAACCGGTGTAGCCCACTGTCCTGCCTCTAATATGAAGCTATCTTCAGGAGTGGCCAAAATTCCATATATGCTAAAAAAAGGACTACGATTAGGACTGGCAGTTGATGGAAGTGCTAGTAATGACTCCTCTAATATGATTTTGGAGCTTCGGATTGGTTATCTACTACATAAACTATTTAACGGGATAAAAAGTATAAGTTCTGAGCAGATACTTTCTTTAGCTACTAATGGTGGAAGTCAGATTTTAAACCAGGCAGAGATTGGAAGTATTCAAGAAGGTAAGGCTGCTGATCTTTTTATGATAAGTAGTAAACGCTTAGGTTATTCAGGTGGAATTAAAGATCCAGTTGAAGCTATAGTTAATACCGGAATAAATCAGACAGTAGATTATAATATTGTAAATGGAAAGGTAGTAGTTCGTAAAGGAGAATTAACTACAGTTGATCAATATAAAGTAATAGAAAAGCATAATAAGATAGCAAAAGATTTATTGAATTAAGAGAGGGGTGATTTGATGAAACTGTTAGGCAATGCTACAGTTATTACATTAAATTCAAAAGACCCAGTTATAAAAGATGGAGCTGTTCTAATCGAAGATGATCAAATTATAGACTATGGAATAACAAAACAACTAAAACAAAGATATCAAAAAACAGAGTTTGTTGATCTTAAACAAAAAATCATGATGCCAGGTATGATCAATACTCATATGCATTTTTACAGTACATTTGCTAGAGGGATGGACTTAAAGTCAGATTTACCACCTAAAAACTTTGAAGAGATCTTAGAAAAGTTATGGTGGAGACTGGATCAAACTTTAAATAGTGAGGATATTTATTACAGTGCATTATATGCTTTAGTTGAGAGTATCAGATCTGGAACAACCACCATCTTTGATCACCATGCTAGTTTTGGACAGATAGATAACAGTCTTGATATAATTGCTGAGGCTGCTGTGAAGTCTAAACTTAGAGTTAACCTCGGTTTTGAGGTTTCTGACCGACATGGAAATGAAAAGTCTAAAAAATCATTGCTTGAAAATGAGCGGTTTATCGATCGAACAAGGAGTTCAAATACTGGGTTTATTACCCCTTCAATTGGTCTACATGCTGCCTTTACAATCAAAGACAGTACTATGAAAAAAGCAGTAAAATTAGCAGAACAGACCAATACACCCTTCCATTTTCATGCAGCTGAAGGGGCTATAGATCAAATAGACAGTAAAAAAAGAGGTTATAAAAGTTTAGTTGATCGATTAAATAAAATGGGAGTATTAAAAAAAGATTCACTAGCAGTCCATGGAGTACATTTAAGCCAAACTGAGTATAAGCTACTGGCAGAAAATAATCTTTATCTAATCCATAATCCACAGTCAAATATGGGTAATGCAGTTGGGGCAATTAACTTAAAAGATGCTTTAAAAAGTGGCCTTAATATTGGATTGGGTACTGATGGTTATACCACTGATATGTTTGAAAGCTTAAAAGTAGCTGATCTATTACAAAAACACAATAACAAGGATCCAAGGCTGGGTGGTGAAGATATCAGAAGGCTTATCTTTGAAACTAATCGAGAGATAGCAGAAAGGTTTTTTAATAAAAAATTAGGTATTATAAAAAAAGGGGTACCAGCTGATATCATAGTTTTAGACTATAAACCACCAACTCCAATTACAGCTGATAACTACTTTTATCACATCTTATTTGGCTTCAATGGAAGTTTAGTTGATACAACAATTGTTAATGGTAAATTTTTGATGGAAAATCGGGAGGTGAAGGTACTTAACTATGAAAAAACAGTCCAAAGATGTAAAAAACAGGCCGACGAGTTCTGGAAGAGATTCTAAAGAATACTTTAGACCAAAGTCAAAAAAAGAGTTAAAAGAGATTTTAAAAAATAATGATATTTTAACAATAATTGCTGGAGGTACCGATCTTTTAGTCTCAAACTATCAAAAACTATATAAGATAGATAAATGGCTCGATTTAGACTTAATTGATGAGTTTAAAGAGGTCAAGATATTCGATGATAAGATTGAAATTGGTTCTATGGTAACCCATGATAGGTTAGTAAGGTTAGAAAAGATTAAAGAACTTTTCCCCATCTTACACTCTGCTGCTCTTGATCTGGGTTCACCTCAGATTAGAAGTAGGGGTACGATTGGAGGAAATATCGTTACTTCTTCACCAGCAGGAGACCTATTACCACCATTATTAGTCTATGATGCAGAAGTAGTAATAATCTCAGATCAAGAAGAACGTAAAGTTGATTTGAATACATTTTTTACTGGACCTAAAAAAAATGTACTAAAAGAAGGAGAAATTTTAGAAAAGATAGTTATTCCTCTTAAAAAAGATAAAAGCCGGGGAGTTTGGAAAAAAGTTGGCAAAAGAAAAGCCCTTGTAATCTCCTCAATAAGTTTAGCTTTAAATATAGTTTTTGATAAAGATAATATAATCAAAAAAGCAAAGATGGCTATAGGTTCTGCTGCACCGGTTCCACTTAGAATTAAAAGTGCAGAAGAGATCTTGATCGGTCAAAGTTTAGATAGTATTGATTACATTAAAGTAGCTAAAGCAGCTGCTAAGCAGATATCACCAATTGATGATATCAGGGGTACAGCAGAGTACAGAATATCTGTAGCAAAAAATATTACTAAAAGTGCCCTTAAAGAGGTGACAAAATAATGGAAATTAAATTAACAGTAAATAATGAAAAAAGAAAGGTTAATGTAAAACCTCATACCCGTTTAATCGACTTATTAAGAGAAGATTTAGGATTAACGGGGACTAAAGAAGGTTGTGGGAAAGGAGAGTGTGGTGCTTGTACAGTCTTAATGGATAATAAGGTTGTAACCTCATGTTTGGTCTTGGCTGTTCAGGCCGATGGTTCTGAGATCTTAACGATTGAAGGATTAGAAACCAAAGATAAGTTACATCCCATCCAACAGGCTTTTATAGATACAGGTGCTGTACAGTGTGGTTATTGTATCCCGGGGATGATAATCTCCAGTAAGAAATTAATAGATCAGAACTTAAATCCCTCTGATGATCAGATTAAAAGGGCTTTATCTGGTAATATCTGCAGGTGTACTGGTTATGTAAAGATAGTTGATGCGGTTAAGCAAGCAGCCCACGAAATTAAAAGTGGGGTGAAGTAAATGACTAAAAAATATGTAGGACAAAACATCTCAAAGGTAGATGCCAAAGCAAAGGTAACTGGTAAAGCAGATTATCCTCAGGATTTAAAGTTTGATAATTATCTAAATGTGAAGATTAAAAGAGCTCCTTATCCACATGCAATCTTAAAAAGTATTGATCTAAAGCAAGCAAAAAAGGTTGATGGGGTTGTTGATATTATAACTGGTCAGGACTATCCAGACTTAAATAAATTTGGATTGATTATAAAAGATCAACCTGTTTTAATAGGTATTGGAGAAAAGATGAGATTTTTAGGTGATGCCTTAGCAATAGTTATTGCTGAAAGTGAAGAGGCGGCTTTTAAAGCAAGAGATAAAATAAGTCTAGAGATTGAAAAACTAAAAGTAATTAGTGACCCCTTTAATGCTATAAAAAAAGATGCCCCAGCAATTCATGATGATATAGAGTTATGTACAGACTATATATCACAAGATATCGGCAAACAAAATATTTTAGTTGATCATTATCTTAAAAAAGGTGATATTAATAAGGGCTTTAAAGAAGCAGATTTGATTGTAGAAAATACTTATCAAACTCAACATATTGACCAACTACCCTTACAAAATGAAGCTGGTTATGCTGTTTATGATCAATATACAGAGATATTAAAGATCTGGGCAGCTTCACAGTGGTTACATGATACTCAAGCAGATGTAGCACAGGCTTTAAACTTAAATAAAGATAAAGTGAGGATTATTCAAACTGCAATTGGAGGAGCATTTGGTAAAAAAGAAGATATATCTGTTCATCTCCATCTTGCTTTAGCAGCAATGCATACTAAAAGACCTGTAAAGTTGGTCTATACCAGAGAAGAATCTATGATTTCACAGTCAAAGCGACATCCCTTAACGATTAAAGCAAAGACAGGAGTAACCGAGGATGGTTATCTAACAGCCTGGCAGGTAGAAGTATTTGGTGATACCGGTGCTTATGCTTCCAGTGGACCGGCTGTTGTTCATAAGGGAATGTATCACTGTACCGGTCCTTATAATGTTGCCAATGTGAAAGGTGTCTCTTATGCAATTTATACAAATAATACCTATGGTGGTGCAATGAGAGGTTTTGGTACAACTCAGATGGCTTTTGCTTATGAGTCACAGATTGATATAATTGCAGATAAATTAGGTATGGATCCAGCTCAGTTTAGATATCAAAATGCTTATGATACCAACTCTACTACCCCAAATGGGCAGAGATTATCTAAAAGTGTTAATACAAAAAGAACTATAGAAGAAGCAGTTAAATTATCTAATTGGAAGGGGGAGAGCGAGAAATGAAGAAAAAAGGAAGAGGCATGGCCACAATAATGTTTGGTTTTGGTTATGGAGAAGGATTTCCCGACCATTCAATTGCAGAAGTTGAAATTACCCCCGATAATATAATTAAGTTAAGAACGGCCGGTGCAGATGTAGGCCAGGGTTTTTTAACAACTATGACTCAAATTGCAGCTGAAGTATTAAAGATAGATCCCTCCTATATTGAGATTGTTGGTCAGGATACTCATCAGTCTAAAAACTCGGGATCTACTTCAGCTACCAGGCAGACCTTTTTTTCTGGTAATGCAGTTAGAGAAGCCTCTGAAGAATTAATGGGTAAGCTTTATCATTATGGTAGTCTTCATTTTAATAGTAATCACCCCGAATTGACAGTTAATAACGGAGAGATTTATCATTGTGAAAACAAAGAAGATAAGATAACATACTTTGAACTGGCTGACAATATTAAAAAAAGAGGTGAAAGTTTATCAGCAGAAGCCTCATTTTTCCCAAAGACTTATGCCCCCGATAAAAAGACTGGCCAGACCGAAAAAAACTATGTAGCATATACATTTATGACTCAGGTTATTGATCTTAAAATAGATACTGATACAGGTTTAATTGAAGTACTTAATGTCTATACTGCTTTAGATGTGGGAAAGGCGATCAATCCAATTAATGTAGAGGGTCAAATTGAAGGTGGTACGGTTCAGGGTTTGGGAATGGCTTTAACCGAAGATCAAGTCATTAAAGACGGTATTACTTTAAATCCGGATATGACAAACTATTTAGTACCAAGCATTAAAGATATTCCTAACTTTGAAAGTATTTTAATTGAAAATGAAGATTCTGATGGTCCTTTTGGGGCAAAAGGAGTAGGTGAACCAACTTTAATTGCTGCCTCTCCAGCGGTAGCTAATGCTGTTTATGATGCGATCGGAGTTAGAATTAAACAGCTACCAATCACACCTGAAAAGATACTAAAAGCCTTAGAGGAGAGTCATAAGTAATGCCAAATAATATTGCCCTAACTGGAGATAAGTATTCAGGTAAAAGTACAATCGTAAAAAATGTTATAGAACGACTTAACTTAAAACCAGGTGGTTTTGTAGTTGGCAGAACCGGTCAAAAGGGTGGCTGGTTAAGTTTTTATCTTGTTGATCCCCTAGACTTTTATTACCATTGGCAGGGTAAGGATTCTAATAACTATAAGAAAAAATGCCAGATCTTTGCTAAAAGAGATACAGTAAAAGATGATTGGGATATCTTCCCTGAAGTCTTTGATAATAAAGGGGTTTATCTACTAGATTTAGGGCAAAATTATAGAGATCTAGTTATAATGGATGAACTGGGTCGTTTTGAATTAAGATCAAAAAAGTTTCAAAGTAAGGTTATTGAGATCCTTAAAGATCAA
>JAIPEV010000017.1 GCA_021736965.1 Halanaerobiales bacterium
GGTCTGGCATAATTTCTAAAGCTAAAACATCAAATTTATGTTTTTTTGATAATTCAACAATAGTATTAGAGATTAATTTTTTAATATCTTTATTATCTAAAATACCTCTTTTATATTTAGGTATCCAAATGAAATGATAGTTTAACAAAAAATTAGCGTATCTTGTATTTTTATAGGTGTTCATAACTAATAACCCTTTCTTGTCAATTCTTATATCTATTATATCATAAAAGGGGTATATTTACAATTTGATTAGCCGATTCATCCCCATCCATTTCATGAGTGAGGCTTTCTCGTCTATAGTTCGGTAATGAGTTTGCTCCAATCTTTTCTGTTTCAATAATTGCCTGATCAATACCTTTACTAATTGATAGATGTCTTCCTAATTTCATTTTATTATCTCCCAAAATATAAGAATAAAAAAACAACCTCAATATTCCTCGGCTAAAGTTTACTTTAGTACGAGTTAATTTGAGGTATATTTCTTAATTTTATTTATATGAATTATTATTAATCTTGTTCAACATCTTTCATCGATAGATTTATTCTATCTTTATTATCGATCTTTATTACCTTTACCTTTATTTCATCACCTTCACTTAAAACATCGGTGACCTCATTGATATGACGATCTGCTATTTTTGAAATATGGACTAATCCTTCTTTTCCTGGTAATATTTCAACAAAAGCACCAAAGTTCATAATCTTTACAACTTTACCATCATAAGTTTCTCCAACTTCTACTTCTTTAGTCAATCTTTCAATCATCTCTTTGGCTTTTTGTCCATTTTTCTGACCTTCAGCTAAGATATAGATTGTACCATCATCTTCGATATCAATCTTTGCATCTGTTGCATCAATTATCTTATTGATCATCTTACCACCTGGACCAATAACATGTCTTATCTTATCAGGATTAATATTCATTGTAATAATTGAAGGTGCAAACTCTGATAGATTCTCACGCGGAGTATCTATAACTTCTAACATCTTATCTAATATATATAGACGACCTTTTTTAGCTTTATTTAAAGCATCTTTAAGGATATCCTGAGATAGACCTTCTACCTTTATATCCATCTGTAAGGCGGTAATACCTTGTTGAGTCCCTGCTACTTTAAAGTCCATATCACCATAATGATCTTCCATTCCCTGGATGTCTGATAAAACTGCATAGTTATCATTTTCTTTTATTAGTCCCATTGCAATTCCAGAAACTGGATTTTTAATCGGTACCCCAGCATCCATTAAGGCCATAGTACTCCCACAGATGCTTGCCTGGGAAGAAGAACCATTTGATTCTAATACTTCTGATACAACTCTTATTGTATAGGGAAACTCATCTTTTTCAGGAATCATCGGGTCTAAAGCCCTTTCACCTAGATGACCATGGCCAATCTCTCTTCTGCCAGGTGATCTCAATGGATTTGTTTCACCAACACTATAGGGTGGAAAGTTATAATGATGCATATATCTTTTTGTCTGATCTTCACCTAGTCCAAACAATCTTTTTTCATCACTGGATGCTCCTAAGGTTACAACACTTAATGCTTGGGTTTCACCTCTAGTAAAGATTGCTGAACCATGTGGCCTTGGGAGTACACCTACCTCACCCCAAATTGTTCTTATCTCATCATGCTCTCGCCCATCTGGACGTTTTTTATCCTGAAGAATCATCTCTCTAACTAACTGTTTAGTTAAACTGTCAAAGACTGTATTAATCATCTTTTTATATTCATTTTCTTTTTCTTGATAATCATCTAACTTATCTTTTAGATGCTTGGTAGTTTCTTCTTTGACTTGATCAATTAACTCTTTTCTATCTAACTTTTTAACTGTATAAATAGCATCTTTTAGTTTATCTATTGCATATTCATTTATAATCTCTTCAATATCGTTATTTACCTGGTTAACTAACTCAATTTCTTGTTTTTTGAGACCTGCCTCTTCTTTCATCTTGTACTGAAGTTCAACAATCTTTTTAATCTCCTGATGAGCAAGTTCAATTGCTTCTAATATTATATCTTCACTTACTTCCTCGGCGCCAGCTTCAACCATTAGTACTGCATCTTCAGTACCAGCAACTGTAAGATCTAACTTTGAGTTTTCTCTCTCTTCTTCATTTGGATTAATAACCAACTGATCATCAACAAGACCTACCTTTACTCCACCAATAGGTCCATCAAAAGGTATATCTGATAAAACCAAAGCAGCTGATGCACCATTCATTGCAATTAAATCTGGTTCATGGTCACCATCAACTGATAAAACAGTGGCTATGACCTGTATATCATGTCTCATACCTTCTGGAAATAGAGGTCTTAATGGTCTATCAATTAAACGAGCAGATAAAGTAGCAAAGTCTCTTGGCATTCCTTCTCTTCTTTTAATACTTCCAGGTATTTTACCAATTGAATAAACTCTTTCTTCATAGTTTACCATTAAAGGCAAGTAATTAATTCCTTCTCTTGGTTCAGACATAGCAGCAGTAACTAATACCATTGAATCTCCATATTTAACTGTTACCGCTCCATTAGCCTGTTTTGCTAATTTACCGGTTTCAAATTCTATTTCTTTTCCGGCAAATTCAGTCTTCCATATTTTGGCCATTCGCTTATTTCCTCCTTATATTTTTCCTAATGTAATATTATTTAAAGTAAAGAGCGGGATTACCCCGCTCTTTAAGATTCCTTTATATAATTAACCTCTAATTTTTAGTTTAGAGATTAATTCACGATATCTTTCGACATCTTTATTTTGTAAATATTTTAAAAGCTTTCTTCTCTGTCCAACCATTTTAAGTAAACCTCTTCGTGATGAATGATCCTGTTTGTGTTCTTTTAAATGACTGGTTAACTGAGAAATCCTTTCTGTCAAAAGAGCAATCTGTACTTCTGGAGAACCTGTGTCCTTTTCATCTCTTTTAAATTTTTCAATAATTTCACTTTTTCTTTCTTTAGTAATCATTAAACTTTCACCTCCTAGTTATTGATTCGCCCTATACCAAGTAGTAAGTTGAGGTTTCTTATTACCTAGTTTAAGGTATTTACTACAACAGAGAAATTATATCACAGAAGATCTTTGATGTAAAGAATATCGGACTTTATGGTTTTGACTAGTTGATCGGTATTTTTAAACTTTTTTTCTTCTCTGATATATTCTATCAGTTCCAAATCTATATCTTCACCATATATTTCAGAGTTAAACTCTGGAATATGGACCTCAATTGTAAAGTTGTTATCATCAAATGTTGGTTTATGACCAAAGTTAGCAACACCTTTATACTTTTGATCATCTATATGGATATATACTGCATAGACACCATCAGGAGGTAGTACATACTTTGTTATAGGTTTAATATTCGCTGTAGGAATACCTAGCTTTTTGCCACGTCCAAAACCCTTAACAACTTTCCCTTCCATGATATAGTTATGACCTAGATGTTTTTGGACTTGATCTAATTCACCTTTGATGATCAATTCTCTTATTATACTACTAGAAATTTTGTGTTCACCTAGCATAATTGGTTCAACAGCGGTAACCTCAAAGTTAAACTTTTTACCAAGTTCTTTTAATTTATAAATATCTCCATCACCTTGATATCCCAATCTAAAGTCTGTCCCTACAACAATATGTTTAGTGTTTAAATTATTTACAATTATTTTTTCAACAAACTGATCAAAAGGGGTTTTTGCTATTTTATGATCAAAGTTCATTTCAAAGTAATAGTCTAATCCTAATTGTTTTATCTTTTTTATTTTTTGTCCCCTAGAGGTTAAATAATAATGGCTTTGCTCATTATTAACTATTTCCTGAGGATGTGGCTCAAAGGTTAAAATACCACTTTTTATTTTTTTTTGTTTGGCAATTTCTAAATTTATTTTTAATATCCTTTGATGTCCTTTATGAATCCCATCAAAAGAACCAATTGCTATTACATTTTTATTTAATTTATATTGATCAAATCTACTGCTCTTTATTATTCTCATTTAAGAACCTCCATTATTAAATACCCTCAAGGCTTGTATATATTTATTATGATCATCATCTTCTTTTACTTTACTTATTGAAATAAACTGTCTCTTACAGTAAATTAATAGTTTTTGGTCTAAATATAGATCATCAGGCCAATTTTTAAAGTTTTTTTCTACCAGCTTTGTTCCATTAACTGCATATTTGTAAGCATAGTCTTTTACAACCAGACTTCTATAATCAAATGGGCTGTCAATTGGAATTAAATAATTTGAAATACTGTCTAAATCTATTTGATCAAGTTGTACTGTATCAGCAAGTTTAAAAGAATCAGAAGCTGTCCTAATTAAGTTGGTCATATGAGCGGTTGTATTAAGTTTAATCCCTAAATCACGTGCTATTGATCTTATATATGTTCCTTTTGAACACCTAATTAATAGTTTTAAATATGGTAATTTAATATCAAGAATTTCTAGATCATAAATAACTACTTCTCTTTTTTTTATGTTGACATTTTGATTCTTACGAGCATAATCATATAATCTTTTACCATTAACTTTAACAGCAGAATATATAGGCGGTTTTTGTTTAATCTTTCCCCGGAACTGTTCAGTAGCTTTATATATCTTTTGATCAGTTAACTGTTTCCAACTGTCATCTTTTTTAACTACTTCTCCAGCCCGATCTAAGGTATCTGTTAAGATCCCAAATTTTATTTTTGCAATATATTCTTTTTCTTTTTCTAATAAATAGGTGATAATCTTAGTTCCTCTGTTAATACAGATCGGTAATACTCCAGAGGCAGCTGGATCTAGAGTTCCTGTATGTCCACATTTTTTTAACTTTAAAAGTTTCTTTAGATAGCTTACTACATCAAACGATGTCATACCTGGTGGTTTTAAAATATTAAGTATGCCTGATTGTTTAGACATATTTTTTCACCTCTTTTAAGACATCTAATACAACCTGATTTAACTTTCCTTTTATCTTAGCACCAGATGCTCTTGGGTGTCCACCCCCATTAAACTTTTGTGCAACTTTACTTACATCAAGGTAGTTATGAGAACGAAAACTGATATCTATAAAGTCTTTCTCTTTTTCAATAAAGGATATCCCCACTTCTATACCTTTAATATCTCTTGGATAGTTAACTAAGTTATTAATCTGTTCAATATTTATTTCAGATTTTTCAATTTCATTTTTTGTAAGGCTTAACCAGGCAACTTTTCCTAGCTCATCTATTTCAATATTTGCTAGGGCATTACCTAATAATTTTAAGTATTCCAAAGAAGGAAAGCTCTCTAAAAACCTATTAATCTTTACTATATCAATACCTTTATCTTTTAAATCAGCAATTAGTCTAAAGGTATCAGAATTACTGTTTGAATACTTTAAAGATCCTGTATCTGCTAAAACTGCTAGAGCAACTGCCATTCCTATTTTTTTATCTATTTTTATATTATTTAATAAAAACAAGTTATATAATATCTCCCCAACTGCTGAAATATCTGGGTTTACATAGTTTATTAATCCAAACTTTGGATTATCATAATGATGATCTATATTTAAAATATTAAATTTTTTTATAAAACTCTTCCACTTACCTAATCTTTCTAAGTTTGCAGTATCTAATACAACTACATTTTTATACTCACTTAATATCTTTTCAATTTCAAGATTTTTATTATATATTAAATAACTATTTTTATTTAAATATTTAAATAAAAGTCTGTACTCCTTTGAAATATCGCTGTGTAAAAGGAGCAAAGATTTTTTATTAAGTTGATCTAAGACGAATTTAAAGGCCATGATAGATCCAACTGCATCACCGTCTGGATCTATATGACCTATAATAAGAAAGTTATCATTATTTTTGATAAAGTCTGAAATTACCTGTAACGAGTTATTCTTCAATTTCATTCTTCCTCTTTTCATCTTCTTTAATAACCTCATCTATCAGTTTAGAAATGTGAACTCCTTGTTCGATTGAATTATCATATCTAAATATCAGTTCAGGAGTGTGATAAGTAGTTAATCTCTCACCTACCAACTTTCTAATGAACTTTTTAGCCTTTCTTAGGCCTTCCATTGTTTCTTTTTTTTCTTGTTCACTTCCATACACACTTACCATTACTTTAGCGTGTTTTAGATCGTTTGATACATCGATCTTAGTAATCGATGCAAAACCAATACGAGGATCTTTCATCTCTTTTAACATAATTTGACTAATCTCTTCTTTTAAAAGTTGACTCATTCTTCTTACTCTTTTTTCTTTACTCATTTTTCTCACCTCTATAAGGATCTTTCTATCTCCTTATATCTATAGATTTCAAAAACATCTCCAACTTTAATATCATTATAATTATCAATTCCTATACCACATTCGTAACCTTCTTTTACTTCTCTTACATCATTTTCAAATCTCTTAAGTGAACTAATATCTCCTTCATGGACAATAACTCCATTTCTAATTAATCTGACATTGTCGTTTCTATTTACTTCTCCTTCTTTAACATATGCTCCAGCAACTATTCCTACATCTGGAACTTTAAATGTATCTCTTACCTCCACTCGGCCAACAATGATTTCTTTATATTCTGGTTCTAAAAGCCCAGACATTGCATTTCTAATATCTTCAATGACCTTATAGATGACACGATAGGTCTTTATCTCAACCTTTTCTTTTTCTGCTGCTTTACGGGCATTTGTTCCTGGTCTTACATTAAACCCGATAATTATTGCATTTGAAGCACTGGCCAAATTGACATCAGTTTCATTAACGGCACCAACACCGGTATGAATGATATTTACACTTACTTCATCTGATTTGATATTTAATAAAGAGTTTTCTAATGCAGCAATTGAACCTTGGACATCTGCTTTAATTATTACATTAAGTTCTTTAATTTCTCCCTCTTGGATATCTCTATATAAGTCTTCTAATGATACTTTAGAATCCTTTTTAAGTCGTTCTTCATGTCTTTTTTCTTTCCGTTTTTCTGCTAATTCTTTAGCCCTTCTTTCATTTTTCATTACTCGAACAAAGGCTCCTGCTTCTGGAACATCATCAAAACCCAATACGATAACAGGTGTAGCAGGTATGGCCTTTTCTACTCGTTCACCATGTTCATCAAGCATGGCTCTAACCCGACCACTTATTGAACCTGCAATCAGATAATCTCCGACCTCTAATGTACCGTTTTTTACCAATACAGTTGCAATCGGACCTCTACCACGATCAAGTTCTGATTCTATAATTACTCCATCAGCAATTCTATCAGGATTTGCCTTAAGTTCTTCTACTTCTGAGACCAAAGTAACCATCTCTAAAAGTTCATCAATGTTTTCACCTTTTAGAGCAGATACATTAACACATACTGTATTTCCACCCCAATCTTCAGGTACTAGTCCATGTTCAGTTAACTCCTGTTTTACCCGATCTGGTTGTGCATTAGGTTTATCTATCTTATTAACTGCAACAATTATAGGAATGCCTGCAGCTTGAGCATGATTAATTGCTTCAATAGTCTGTGGCATAACTCCATCATCAGCAGCTACAACTAATATTACTATATCTGTCAACTGGGCACCTCTCGCCCTCATAGCAGTAAAAGCCTCATGGCCAGGTGTATCAATAAAGGTAATTTTTTTGTCTTTATAATGAGCTTGATAAGCACCAATATGTTGGGTGATACCTCCAGCTTCACCTTCTGCAACTCTTGATTTTCTAATAACATCTAAAAGAGTTGTTTTGCCATGGTCAACATGACCCATAACAGTAACTATTGGAGGCCTTAATTTTAGATCTTCAGGTTTATCAACTATTCTATTAATTTTTAGTTCTGGATCTTCTTCAATTTCTTCTTCTATTTGATCAGTTACTTTTATTTCAAGACCTAACTCATCTTTTAAAATTTGGATCTCATCTTCATCTAAAGAGTAGTTAACATTAGTCATTATTCCTAACTGCATCATCGCTTTTATTATATTATTTGCTGGATAATCAATCTTTTCTGATAGTTCTCTTATTGTAATTCCTTCAGTTACTTTTGTGTAATTTTCTTCCTTTTTATTAACTTCTATTTCCTCTTCCTTTTCAACTTTTTCTTTGATTTTTTCTTCTGATTCTTTTGTTTCTTCTAATTCTACTTCTTTCTCTTTTACTTTTTCTTCTTTGACCATCTCTTTAACTAATTCAGCAGTTTCATCCTCTACTGTGCTCATATGGCTAGAAACTTCAATACCAAGAGTATTAAGAATCTTGATAAGTTCTTTGCTTTCCATATTTAAATTGTTCGCAAGTTTGTAGACTCTAATTTTGCTCAATCTATCCACCTCCATATTAAATTTTTCTTTAACTATCAGATTCTACTTCTGTTTCCTTATTACGATCTGTCTCTTCTTTTAACTCTTGATCTGTCTCTTTAACTTCTGATTCCTTTTTGATATCTATTTTCCAACCAGTTAATTTCGCTGCTAATCTTGCATTTTGTCCTTCTTTACCGATTGCTAATGATAGCTGGAAATCAGGTACAATCACCCTGGCACTCTGTTCATTTTGATCAATTTCAACATCTATTACTTCAGCTGGATTTAAGGCATTAGCCACAAATTCTTTAGGTTCTTCACTAAACTTTACTATATCAATCTTTTCACCGTTTAGCTGTTCTACAACAGAACGTACCCGCATTCCTTGTGGTCCCACACAAGCTCCCACAGGATCAACTTTTTTATCATAAGAAGATACAGCAATTTTAGATCTAAAACCTGCTTCGCGTGCTACTGACTTTATCTCTACTATTCCATCAAATATTTCTGGAACTTCTACTTCAAATAGTCTTTTTAATAAAGCAGGGTGTGTTCTTGAAACTAATATTCTCGGACCTTTTGTAGTAGAAGATACCTCTACAACATATAGTTTTAACCGTGAACCAACTCTGTATTTTTCTTTTGGAATCTGTTCAGAAACCGGTAATAGTGCTTCAGTCTTACCCATATCAATTAATACATTATCTTTATGAAATCTTTGAATGGTTCCGGTTATGATCTCTCCTTCTTTTCTTTTATACTCTTCATATAATACATCTCTTTCTGCTTCCCTGATTCTTTGCATTACAACCTGTTTTGCTGTTTGGGCTGCAATTCTACCAAAGTTTTCAGGAGTGACTTCTATATCTAAATAGTCACCTTCTTTAACTGAAGAGTCAATCTCTAAAGCCTGATCAAGAGATATTTCATAATGTTCATTCGATACTTCATCAACAACTTTTTTCTTTGAAAACACCATAACTTTACCTGACTCTTGATCGATTTCAACACTTACATTTTCTTTAGAACCAAAATCTTTTTTGTAAGCAGATAAAAGGGCAATTTCAATTGCTTCAATCAGTATTTCTTTTGATATACCCTTATCTTTTTCTATATCTTCAAGGGCATGTAGTAAATCAAGATTCATTTATTTTCTCCTCCTATTTAAAACTAAAAGTCAAAATCCTCATATAGATGTGCTTTTGAAATTTCAGCTAATTTTATTGCGAATTCTTCATCACTGTCTTTTAATATGATTTTTACTAAGTCGTCTTTATCTATACCGATCAATTTGCCAATAAATTCCTTTTTATTATCATGTTTTTTATAAGTGCTTATCTTAATATCTCTTCCCTTAAATCTTTTATAGTCTTTAACTTTTTTGAGAGGTCTTTCAACTCCTGGTGATGATACTTCAAGAAAGTATTTTTTATCTATAGGTTCCTTCTCATCTAGCTTTTGGCTAATTAGTCTACTTAGATCACTTAGTTGATCTATAGTTAATTTTCCTTTTTTATTTTCGACAAAAACCCTTAATATCCAGTCTTCGCCTTCTTTTATATATTCTAAATCAACTAACTCTAATTTATTTACATTAACTATTGGTTTTATTATTTCAATCAGCTGATCTACAGTTCTACTCATCACAAACAACCTCACTTTTTATAAATTAAAGAGTGGGACTGGCCCACTCCTCAATAAAAAATCATATTCCACCTTACAGATTATCACAAAAAAGAAACTATTTCAAGATTTTCAGAAAAGTGAAAGTTGATTCTTTTCCGGTAGCCCAGTTAAAGTGCCATGTTTTTTCATCTTTTCAATTACTGTTTTGCTCAAACTAGTTCTATTAACAAGATCCTCTATTGAAATAAAAGATGATTTCTTTCTTGTATTAATTATACTCTCTGCAGCACTTGAACCTAGTCCTTCGAGACAGATCAAAGGTGGAATTAATAAATCATCCTTTAAACTAAAAGTATTTTTCTTAGAGTCATATAAATCTACCTTGCCGAATTTAATTCCTCTATAAATAGCTTCAATAACGGATTCTAAGATTGTTATTGTCTCTTTATCTTTAGCAGTTAGTTTATCTTGTTCTTTTAACTTATTTAAGTGATCTTTAATAAATTCAAGCCCTTTATCTACAATCTGAGCATCAAAAGAACTTGCTTTTGTTGAAAAGTATGTTAAGTAAAAAGCTTTTGGATAGTGTACTTTAAAGTAAGCAATTCTATAAGCCATCATAACATAAGCTGCTGCATGAGCCTTAGGAAACATATATTTTATTTTTTTACAAGAATTTATATACCAATCAGGTACACCATTAGCTTTCATCTTTTTTTCTTCTTGATTAGTTAATCCCTTACCTTTTCTAACATGTTCCATTATCCAAAAAGCATCAGCTGGATTTAAACCTCTCTGGATCAAATAATTCATTATATCATCTCTTGCCGAAATTACCTCAGATAATGTTACTTTTTTGGATTTTATTAGATCCTGTGCATTATTAATCCATACATCTGTACCATGTGATAGTCCACTGATTCTAACTAACTCAGCAAAAGTAGATGGCCTGGTTTCAATCAACATTTGTCTAACAAAAGTAGTCCCAAACTCAGGTATTCCAAATGTTCCAACCTCGGAGTTAATTTGATCTTCAGTAAGATCAAGGCTATCAGTAGAAGAAAATATTTTCATTGTCTCAGGATCATCTAAGGGAATAGATTCTGGATTAACTCCTGTTATATCTTCTAACATACGTAAAGATGTAGGATCATCATGCCCTAATAGATCAAGTTTTAATATCCTACCACTGATTGAATGGTAGTCAAAATGAGTTGTTCTAACCCTTGTCTCTTGATCATTAGCCGGATGTTGAATAGGTGTGAAATCATAAATATCCATATCCTTTGGTACTACCATCAATCCACCTGGATGCTGTCCTGTTGTCTTTTTTACTCCAGCACAACCTTTTACTAACCGGTTGATCTCTGCTTTTTTCACATCGATCTGATTGTCATCAATATAACCTTTAACAAAACCAAAAGCAGTTCGTTCAGCAATTGTAGAAATCGTTCCTGCTCTAAATACATAGTCTCTACCAAAAAAATCTTCAGTAACTTCATGAATTTTATTTTGATATTCACCTGAAAAGTTAAGATCAATATCAGGTACTTTATCTCCATTAAAACCTAAAAATACTTCGAAAGGTATATCAAATCCGTCTTTGATATACTTTGTATTACAGTTTGGACATATTTTATCTGGCAAGTCTATTCCAACATTATATTTTTGATTATCAATAAACTCTGTTTTATTACACTTTCTACATCGATAATGAGGTGGCAGTGGATTTACTTCAGTTATATCACACATAGTTGCTACAAATGAAGATCCAACTGAACCTCTTGAGCCAACCAAATAACCATCTTCTTTTGATTTTTTTACTAATTTATGAGAGGTTAAATAAATAACTGAGTAGCCATTATCAATAATTGTATCCAACTCTTTTTTTATTCTTTTTTCAATTAATTCTGGCAAAGGCTTACCATAAAGCCTCTCAGCTTTTTTGTATGTCATTTCTTTAACAGCCCGATCTGCTCCTTCAATCTTTGGCGTATATAGACCTTCAGGGATCGGTTTTATCTTATCAATCATTTCATATATTTTATTAGGATTAGAAATCACAAGTTGATAGGCCTCTTTTTTAGTAAAATAATCAAATTCGGTTAACATCTCTTCAGTAGTCCTAAAGTATAAAGGAGGTTGTTGATCATAATCATCATAACCTTGACCTGCCTGAAGTATTTCTCTATATATACTATCTTTTGGATCTAGAAAATGAACATCACCTGTAGCGATTACTAATTTATTATGTTTTTGACCTAAGTTATAAATTTTTTTATTTATATCTTTTAATTGTTCAATGTCCTTAAGTTGATCCGGAATTAAAAACTTGTTATTTTTTAATGGTTGTATCTCTAAAAAGTCATAAAAGTCTACAACTTGATCTATCTCTTTATTGCTTTTATTATCTAAGATGTATCTAAATAACTGACCTGACTCACAAGCAGAACCGATTAATAAATTTTCACGATTAGATATAAGTTCACTTTTTAATATTCTGGGCTGTCTATAAAAGTTATTAAGATGTGCATCTGAGACTAACTTATATAACTTTTTAAGACCTTTTTTGTTCTTAGCTAAGATCAATAGATGATAAGGCCTTGATTTTTTCCAATCTATATTTTTAGTGAGATCATTGATATCACTTATTTGCTTAATATCAAAATCTTCTTTTTCATTTAAGAGGTTTATAAATAGTTCAGCTGTAGCTTCTGCATCATCTAAAGCTCTATGGTGATTATCTAAATTAATTTTATAATAGTTAACAAGATTAGCTAACTTATGGTTTTTTAGTTTTGGTAATACAGCTCTAGCTAGAGTTAAGGTATCAATTAATGTAATGTTTTCTAATTCATAGTATTTAGATAAATCTTTTCTTATAAAACTAAAATCAAAGTCCATATTATGTGCTATAAGAGAACATCCTTTAATAAACTTAATAAACTTTTTAAACACTTCTTTAAAATCAGGTGCATCTTCTAACATCTGATTATTAATTCCTGTAATCTCAGTTATCTTTTTGGGGACCTTTTTATTAGGTTTAATAAACGAACTAAACTTATCAATAACTTTTTTGTTTTTAATTTTCACAGCACCAATTTCAATAATTTCATTATTATTGGAATTTAATCCCGTAGTTTCTAAGTCAAAGACAACAAACTCTTCTTTTTTTATTTTATTATTATTGGGATTTACAACTATCGGTTTGCCGTTATCTACCATATAGGCTTCGATCCCAAATATAATATCAACACCATACTTTTGTCCTGCTTGGTATGCATCTGGAAAAGACTGTACAATGCCATGATCTGTAATTGCCAGTGCTTGATGACCCCATTTAGATGCTCTTTTTACTGCAGTTTCAATATTAACTGTTGAATCCATAGCACTCATTTTAGAGTGTAAATGAAACTCTATTCTTTTTTCTTCTTCATTGTCGGCTCTTTTTTTCTTTTCACCAATAAAATTAACATGATCAACCATTAAAATTAGATCTTTACTATAACTATCATACTGTACATTCCCTTTAACTAACAATTTTTGATCAACTTCTAAATCTATTTTTGAACCTTTATATATAAAAGCTTTACAGGTAATTGAATCTTTATTATTGGTAAGATGAAAAGTGTGTAAAATTAAATTCTTTTTTATTTCTTTTACTTCTTGTTCAAACACTATTCCACTTGTAATAATATTCTTTTGTTCAGATTTAATATTTTCTATACTTAATTCATTTTCACTATTATCTATCTTTTTCCCGTAAACAGTACGTTTTTTTCTCTTTTTTTTCTTTTTACGCCTCTTTTTGTTTTCTCTTTCTTCTTTTTTTATAGATTCTTTTATTGATTGATCATTTTTAAAAAAATCACCATTTTTTATTTCAATATCTACTTCTTGATCAAGATAATAATAAATTCTATTATTTATAAAGTTAATAACTCTAGGGTTATTTAACTTTTTTACTGCAAGTTTTGTTTCTAAAGAAATAGTTAGTTTTTTATTATCAAAAAATAACCTGGCTCTTTCAAACCAGGATTTACTAAAGCTGAACTTATCATATAATTCATTTTTAAGTTGGGGCCAGATCATCTTAATTTCCTGACTTACAGATAATACAGTCTTACAATCTATAGAAAAATTAGGTAATTTTTCTTTTACTTCTTTTAAAACAGTAGCTTCATTGCTTTCATTATTTATGACAACTTTACATATTTTTTTATCACAGTTTAGGATCATATACTTTATTTTATCTTTAAAATCTTCTCCTGGTTGAATGACTTTATACAAAAATATCCCTCCCACAACAGATTATTCTATTTGAATAAATTTTTAACTAAAGTTTTTATGATATCAATATACATCTTTGCTCTTGCTAATACACCTTTTTTAAAACCCATTTTTTCTTCTTTCATTACATGAGTAACATCTTCAATCGGAATTCTTTTAACTCTATTTGAATTTTTAAAAAAATTATTCAGGGCAATCTCAACCCCAAAACCTTCTTTATCTAAATTTTTTACTTCCTTTAACTTCTTTAATTTTATCGCCCTTTGACCAGAAAGATTAGGAGAAACAGTTTGAGCTAAATCGGTAAGTCTTCTACCATTTTTAAAAATACCAATTGTCATATCTGCTTCATCAGATAGTACAGGATTTAATAATGAATAGACATGTTCCGGTTTTAAACCAATCAGATCTCCATCAAGAAGGAGTAAAACATCAGCTTCTAAATCTGAGATCCCTTCCATAATAGCGGCACCTTTACCTTTGTTTTTATCAAGCTTTATAACAGTAGCTCCTTTAGTATCTGCTTCCTGATAAGTATTATCTTTAGAACCATCATCAATTACTATAATATCATCTATTGTTGAAACTTTTTTTAGAGTATCAATGATATTTCCAATAGTTTTTTCTTCATTATATGCAGGAATTAAGGCTTTTACAGTCAACTGTATAACTCCTCTCCTAATTTAAATTAGATAACAACTTATTAATTTCATTTTCATAATCTGTTAACGGTATCTCAGTTTCTTTTCCGGTCTGTCTATTTTTAACTTCAAGTACCTCATTTTTAAGAGATCTTTTTCCAACTGTGATTCGAAGAGGAATTCCAATTAGGTCAGCATCATTAAACTTAACTCCTGCCCTTTCCTCACGATCATCTAACAGTACTTCTATATCTTTATTTAATAAATTATTGTATATTTCTTCAGAAACTTCCTTTACATTTTTATCATTTCCTAATGGTAAAATTATAACTTTAAAAGGAGCTATTGAATCCGGCCAAATAATTCCATGTTGATCATTACTTTGTTCAATTGCTGCTGCAACTATTCTGGTTACTCCAATCCCATAACTTCCCATTACGATATTTTGTTCCTTACCATTTTCATCTAGATAAGTAGCCCCAATACTTTTTGAATATTTAGTCCCTAATTTAAAAATATGACCAACTTCTATGCCTGGTTTAATTTTTAAAGTTCCTTCTTTACATTTTGGACATACTTCACCACTTTTAACAGTCCTTAAATCAAGATACTTATCAACCTCAAAATCACGGCCAGGATTGACATTTAAGATGTGTTTATCTTTAAGATTAGCACCAGCAACAGCATTTTTAATATCTTTAATTTTTTTATCTGCTAAGATCTTATAATTTGTTAGACCAACAGGACCGATAAATCCAGGTTCTACTTGAAAAACCTCTATAATATCTTCTTCTGTTGCAGGTTCTAAGTTATTAGTTTGTAAATAGTTAATTAGTTTAACCTCATTTAGTTGATCATCTCCTCTAACCAAAACAACAACAAGCTCATCATCAGCTTTCATTAACATAGTTTTGATCAACTTTGAGCTCTTTAAACTCAAAAATTCTTCTAATCCTTCTATTGTCTTTATATCTGGGGTATCTATTAATTCTTTTTCTTTTAGTTTTGTTTTATCTTTTACTCTTTTTTCATATGATTTGGCTAATTCATTATTGGCTGCATAATCACAACTGTCACATATTGCTATCTCATCTTCACCTGAATCAGCTAAAACCATAAATTCATGTGAACCTTTACCAC
>JAIPEV010000018.1 GCA_021736965.1 Halanaerobiales bacterium
GTGCTATACCGCCAATCAAACCACCTATAACGGGACCGAAAAAGATACGACGAATTATAATAGGTAAAGAACCAAAACCAATTCTAATACCCTCCACTCCACCAATCGCGAATCTTAAACTTAAAAGTCTTGTAAATACAATAGCTAAAGTGATTAAAAAAGATGAATATACCATTTTTTTAATTGAGAAATTTTTCATTAATAAAAAGCTCCTTTCTCTTTTAGTGAAATGACAGAACTAATCACCAAAGAAAAAGAAGCTTCTTTGATGACAGCGGACGCGATGACCATACCGTTTGCTTTTTATATAAGCTTTCGTCCCAAGGCGACGTCCCATCCTAAGGCACTATACGCACGGCATCTACTCTGTCACTTATTTATTATTTTTATTAAATTTAATTAAAACAATCCTGATATCTTACCATTTTCATCGATATCTATATCTTCAGCTGAAGGTCTCTTTGGTAATCCAGGCATCTTTAATACAGGACCTGTTGATGGTACTATAAAACCTGCTCCTGCTGATAGGGTAACCTTTGTTACTGATACCCTAAAGTTTTTGGGTCTACCTTTTAGTTCGGGCTTGTCTGAAATTGAGTTTTGAGTCTTAGCCATACAGATCGGTAAATCTTCATAACCTAATTCTTTAAAGGTCTCAATCTGTTTTTCAGCGTCATTAGAGTAATCTACTCCATCTGCTCCATAAATTTCTGTTGATATCTTTTCGATCTTTTCTTTGATTGTGAGTTCTTTTTCATATAAGAATTCAAAGTTACTCTCTTCATTTTCAAATATATCAATGATCTGATCTGCTAACTCTAGACCGCCTTCTCCTCCTTTTGCCCATACTTCTGATAGTGCTACTCTTACACCTAACTCTTCACATTTTTTTCTGACTAATTCTAACTCTGCTTTTGTATCAGTAGGGAATCTATTGATCGCTACTACCAGTGGTACTTTGAACTTACCAATGTTTTCAATATGTTTTTCTAAGTTCTCTATACCTGCTTCTAAGGCTTTTAGATTTTCTTTTTTGAGATCACCTTTGTTTACACCACCATGCATTTTAAGGGCTCTGATTGTTGCAACTAAAACTGTTGCATCAGGATGTAGGTCAGCATACCTTGATTTGATATCAAAGAACTTCTCTGCTCCCAAGTCAGCTCCGAAACCAGCTTCTGTTATTGTAATATCTGATAACTTCATTGCCATCTTGGTCGCCATTACACTGTTACAACCATGAGCAATATTAGCAAATGGTCCTCCATGAATAAAGGCTGGAGTATTCTCTAGGGTTTGAACTAAGTTTGGCTTGATCGCATCTTTTAATAGAGCTGTCATAGCTCCCTGGACGTTTAAGTCACTAGTTTTAATAGGATTGTTATCTCTATCATAACCAATTACGATATTTGAAATCTTTTCTTTTAGTTCCATTAGATCATTTGCTAAACATAAAATAGCCATGATTTCAGAGGCCACTGTTATGATAAATCCATCTTGTCTAGGTTCTCCATTACCGGTTCCACCTAAACCTACTACTATATCTCTTAAGGCCCTATCATTCATGTCTACAACCCTAGGCCAGGTTATTCTGGTTGGATCTATGTTAAGTTCATTACCTTGTTTTATATGATTATCTATTGCTGCTGAAAGAAGGTTATGGGCTATACCTATCGCATGAATATCTCCTGTAAAGTGTAAGTTTATATCTTCCATTGGAATTACCTGAGAATAACCACCACCAGCTGCACCACCTTTAATTCCCATTGTTGGTCCTAAGGAAGGCTCTCTAATTGCAATCATACAGTTTTTATCTCTCTGGTTTAAAGCCATACCTAGACCTACTGTTGTAGTTGTTTTACCTTCACCAGCGGGTGTGGGTGTAATTGCTGTTACTAATACAAGTTTACTATCTTTTTCTTTTTGTAACCTTTTATAAGTATCAAGCTTAATCTTTGCCTTATAGTCACCATATAGTTCAATGTCTTGATTACTTAGTCCGATCTTTTTTGCTATCTCTTTAATCGGTTTTAACTCTGCTGCTTGGGCTATTTCAATATCACTTTTCAAAATTAATCACTCCTCTTTAGAATTATTTTTTTAACTTTTTAATATATTCTTGAAGTTTAGCTGCTTTTCCTTTATTTAATTTTGGTGTTTGATAATTTTTTAATATTTCTTCATACATTTTATTCGCTCGCTGATCAGTATCAGGTTGCTTTTCGTTGCTAAAGTACCTTTTTTTAGCACTTAATACAGGTTCTCTTAAGTCTCGCATATGATTATAGGTATGTTTCTCAGCTATAAAGTTTCCACTACTACCTACATTTAAAATTACTTCTTTGGCAATTTCTTCGTCATCAACCTTTATTCCAGCTGCATAGTTATCAATTATACCAAGCATTTCATCATCAATCAAAAACTTCTCATAAGACATTGTCATATAGTTTTCTAATAAGCCTGCAGCATGAAGTATAAAGTTGAAACCACTTTTTATTGCAGACATTAAATTCATCATAGATTCATAACCAGCCTGAGCATCAGGGGCTAATGAATCTGTTAATGAACCTCCTCCTCTTGATGGGATATTATAGTATCTAGCCATTTGAGCAGTTCCATTAAACATTTTAGCAGTTTCAGGATTACCTATTGCTAAATTACCAGTCTTTAGATCTACAACACTTGAAGCAGATCCATAGATAACAGGTGCACCAGGATTAACTAACTGTGATAAAACAATCCCTGTTAGTATCTCTGCATTTTGCTGTACTAAGGCTCCTGCTATTGTAGTAGGAGCAGTTGTTCCTGTCATACTAAGTGATGCAACAACGATTGGTTGGTTATAAAAAGAATGAACCATCAAGGCATCTGTCATTCTGTTATCGATCTGTAAAGGAGAATTTGTACTAATTAAGGTTAGCATTACAGGATGTTTTTTTACAAATTCGATTCCATCAAAGATTATTGCAGCCATTTCAATACTTTCTTTTGCTTTCTTTGCTCCCATTGCACTACCCATTAAGCATTTATCGGTATATTTAACAGCTGCTTCAAACATCTTAGCATGTCTAATTTCATCATCAATATCAGTAGGTTCTACTAATACACCCCCAACTACATCGATAAAGTCACTGTTTCCTGCCAATTTTGTAAACTTAATATAATCTTCATAAACTGCTCTTCTTCTTTTGTTCTCTTTGAAGTTCATTACAAATGGTGCTCCATAGCCAGGAGATAATACTGTATTATCTCCTCCAATCACAACACTATTTTCAGGATTACGGGCATGTAGTTTAAACTTGACTGGAGCTTTTTTTAGTGCATCTTCAATCATTTTTTCAGAAATAAAAACCTGTTTACCTTTAACCTTAGCACCATTTTCTTGATATAGTTTACGTGCTTTTTCGGATTGAATTTCCATACCATTTTTTTCTAAAATTTCAATTGTGCTGGTATGTAATTTTTTTAATTCTTTTTTAGTAAAAATGTCATTACTTTTAAAATTTCTTTTAATCATTTTTTAAAACCTCCCAATTAATACCTACTTAATACTCATCTGGCATTTCTACAAGCTGTTCAAGTGTAAAAACCGGGCCATCTTTACAGACGTAGTAATGGCCGATGTTACAACGACCACACTTACCAACACCACAAGACATCCTCATTTCCAGTGTAGTAATAATATCAGCTGGTTTAATACCTAGGTTTTTTAATCTATCTGTCACAAATTTTATCATAACGGGAGGACCACAGGTAAAAAACTTTGTATCTGGTAGTTCCCAATCCAATTCTTCATCAATTAAGTTATGAGGATAACCAACACATTTACTCCATCCTTCACATGGTTCATCAATGGTATACTTTACTTTTGTGTTTTCAGTGTTTTCCCACCATTTATAGTCATAACAATAAAGGGTATCTTCTGGAGATCTAAAAGCATTTAAAAGTTGTATATTTTTATATTTAGATCTATTTTGCTGATCTAATACGTAGTTTATCAGAGATCTTAAGGGAGCTAGACCAATTCCACCACCAATAAATATAATATTTTTATTTTGAATACTTTCAACAGGAAATCCATTACCAAAAGGACCTCTTAGGCCAATTTTGTCACCAATCTTTAAGTTGTGTAAGGCTTCAGTTACAAGTCCCACCTTTTTAACTGAAAATTCTATATAGTCTTTTTCAGTCGGTGAAGAGGCAAATCCAAAAGGAGCTTCACCTACTCCATATACAGTAACCATCATAAATTGACCAGGTTTAAAACTAAACTTTTCTCTAAATTGATCATCTAAAAACTTATATCGAAATGTTTTAATATTTAAATTTGTTTCAGTTTCCTGTTTGATATCAACTATTTCTGCTTTTTGAGGGAGCATATTAGTTTTAACCATCTTTTTTTGCCCCTCCTTTCGTCTGTAGATATTTTTCTGTTAGTTTGAGTGCTTCCCTGATATCTAAGTTTACAGGACAGCGGCTAATACACCTACCACAACCAACACAACCTAGACCTTCATAGTTAAAAGGATGATAGGAAAACTTATGCATAATCCTATTTCTATACCTTTTATCTTTGCTATCACGAGGGTTATGGCCAGAGGCATGAGCACTATATGTTGTAAACATACAGGAATCCCAATTTTTATACCTTGTAGAATCATGATCATTACCATCCCAAAAGAAGTTAAAACAATAACATGTAGGACAGTAATAAGTACAAACTCCACAGCTTAAACATTTTTCAGACATTTCATCCCAAATTTCTGCTTCAAAGATATCTTTTTCAGGTAGTGGAATAGGTATATCAATTTCAAATTCACTACTATTAAAATCTTTTTCTCTTAATTTTAATAACTCGTTAAGTTCAGTCTGATCTCCATCAAAAAGAGAGCTAAATAAAGATTCATATTCTTTTTCTTTTATCTTTATATAGTATTGATCTTCTTTAATAAATAGATAGATAGGTGCATAATCACTTTCAATTGGATTAAAACCTAAAGCATCACAAAAACAATTTTTTTCTCTTTCCTCACAAGATAGACCAACAATAATTGTTTTATCTCTATTTGCTTTATAGCTTTGATCAGTATACATCTCATCTTCAATAAATACCTGATCTATTGTTTTAATGGCTTCAATATCGCAACTTCTAACACCCCAGAGGATTGTCTTTTTTTCAGGATCATACAGTTTATCACCACTGTAATCTTTGCCAATAGCACTGTTTTGAGGAAAAACTATATTTTTAGGTGAACTATCTGGTTGACGATCTAAATAAATATCATTAAGATCATCAATAAACACATATTCAACTATCTCTTTTTTCCCTTTCTTTAAAAGAACTGGAGCTGCAATATTATAATCATTCTTTAAGTTATTAAGTAACTTTAAAATACTTTCTTGATCTGCTTTTTTTATCATCATCCTTATCTCACCTCCCTACTCCATAAACCCCTTTTCACTGTCATGGACATCATATTCAGCTAATAATGTCTTTTGTTTTTGATCCATACCTACTTTATAATCAAAGATCTCAGTAGCAGTATTATACATCTTTGCTGCTAAAGCTCTCACATCTATACCCTCTGGACATGCTAATTCACAGGCTCCACAGTTTACACATCTACCTGCCATATGCATTGCCCTCATTAGATGATAAGTGAAATTCTCATTTAGACTAACACTTTTATTAAGCCATTCAGGCTGATTACTCTCGGTAAAACATTCTTTACAGTAACATACATAACAAGCTTCACGACAGGCATAACATCTAGTACATCTTTCAAACTCATTTCGAAAGTATTTAAATCTTTCTTCAGGACTAAGACTATCAAAATCTTTTTCTTCTTTTAGTTGATTAGTCTTTTTTTTACTAATCTTTTCACCGACATCATAGTCTGATATTACAGCATTTCTTACCTCACATTCCAAACAGGCAGTATTACCTTCTATACCTGGACAGCCTTGAATTCCAATCACCTTAATATCATTTCTATTTATAATCTTTTCAGAAAGATAAGTATTGATTGCCCTTGAATCACAGGGTTTAGCAACAATTGCTACATCTTCATTTTTGTAGTTTAAAAGGTACTTAGCTAATGACATATGAGAATTTTTATTAAAGACTAATTTTTTTGCACCCTCAGCTTTTGAGATAAACAGTGGTGTTATTTCTTGATTAATGGTGCCTAAGCCAAATCCAATTACTTTATCAACTGTTTTATCATTTAATATTTTTTTAGCAATTTTTCTTATTTCTTCTGTAATTTGATCATAGTTCTTCACTGATTAACTCACCTTCTTTACTTTGAAATCCCTTTCCATCAAAACCCTGCCAGGGACCTACTGATTTTACCCTTTTTACTGCTTTATTAACAACATCTGCAAACCTTTTTCCTTCAGAAGCAGAACACCAGGTAAAGTTCAGTCTCTCTTTTTTTACTCCAGCAAACTGCATTAATTCATTTAACATCACAAACTTTCTTCTAGCATAGAGGTTCCCATCTAGGTAATGACAGTCTCCTGGGTGACATCCTGATACTAAGATACCATCTGCTCCCATATTAAAGGCTTTGATTAACAAAAATGGATCCATTCGACCTGTACATGGGACTCTCACAACTCTGATATTGGGAGGATACTGTATTCTACTACTTCCAGCTAAATCTGCAGCAGCATAGCTGCACCAGGTACATAAAAATGCGGCAATTTTTGGTTCAAAATCATTACTCATTTATTATTCCCCCCACCTTTTGATTATTTGATTTTCGGTCAGAAAATAATGCTGATAGTTCATCTACTATCTGTTGATTAGTAAATCCCTCAAGTTCAACTGCATGTGAACGACAAACCGATACACAGTTTCCACAGCCTTTACATAATACTGTATTAACTTCAGCAGTCTGTTTATCATAATTAACTTCAATTGCTTTAAATGCACAGACATCTTCACAGGTACCGCAGGCTGAACATAAATTAGAATTTACAGTAGAAACCATAGCTTCAGTTAACAGAAATTCTTTTGATAGTACTGCAGCAGCCCGACTGGCAGCTGCTCTACTTTGAGCTACAGACTCACCTAAGTTTTTAGGTCCATGAGCTAAACCGGTTAAAAAGACTCCATCAGTAGCAAAGTCAACAGGTCTTAGCTTTACATGAGCTTCTAAGAAAAACTTATCTTCATTTAGAGGTACTTTAAGTGCCTTACTTAGGGTTTGATTACTATCTTGTGCTGTAATTGCCTTAGCAAGAACTAATAGGTCGGTATCTGTTTTAATATGTTTTTTAGTAATTGGCTCTGTGTATTGAACCGATATTTTATTACCATTTTCAGTTACCTTTGGTTTATCTTCGACTTCATATCTTATAAAGTCTACACCTAACTCTCTAGCCTTTCTATACTTATCTTCATAAAGACCATATGTTCTAATTTCTCTGTAAAGAATCCTAATATTTAGATCAGGATATCTTTCCTTGATAAAGATAGCGTTATTTACTGCTTGAGTACAACAAAGTCTTGAACAGTACTCTCTGCCTTCTTCTCTAGAACCTACACATTGAATCATTGTTATATCTTTTATACTTTGATCTAATTTATTTTCTTTTAACTTTTCTTCTAAATCCAACTGTGAGATAACATTCTTGTTTTGATCAGCAAGATATTGATCAGTTATCAGCTCTTTTGCTCCCGTAGCAACAATAACTACTCCACCTTCTAATTCAGTAGTTTCATCATTTTGATTAGACTTTAACTTGAATTTATAGTTGCCTACATAACCTTCTATACTTTCAATACTGTGATCAGTATAAACTGTTAAATTAGGATTACTTTCAACTTTTTGTTTTAAATCATCAAGATAGTTTTTAACCGGTTTACCATCCATTGAAAGCAGCAGCTGATTGGCCTTTCCTCCTAAGATTTTTTCTTTTTCAATTAAGTAGGTTTTAAAACCAAGTTCAGCAATTTGGAGTGCAGATGTCATACCTGAAACTCCCCCACCGATTACAAAGGCATTATCTATCTTTTCTATCTTTTCTCGATTTAAAGTTTTTACACTTTTTGCCTTAGCAGCAGCACCTTTGATTAAATCAAAAGCCTTTTCAGTTGCTTTTTCTTTTTCCTCTCGATGAACCCAAGAGTCTTGATCCCTTATATTAGTCATAATCATTAAATAAGGATTAAGTCCTGCCCTTTCTACAGCTTTTCTAAAGAGTGGTTCATGGGTCCGTGGAGTACAAGAAGCAACTACAATTCGATTTAAACCTTTTTCTTCGATTCTCTTTGAAATTAATTCCTGACCATCGGAAGAACAAAGATACTTAACTTCTTCTGCATGCTCAACAAAGGGAAGCTCTTTAGCTCTTTCAGTAACTGAAGGGACATCAACAACTCCAGCTATATTTGTTCCACAGTCACAGACAAACACACCGGTCTTAACTCGCTCATTTTCAACAAATCTATACTCTTTTTTCTCTTTATTATTTACAATTTCTAACTCACTATCATCTATTTCATTTTGGTAGGCTTTTTCACCAGCCATCACAGCAGCTCCACTTGCCTGAATAACAGATTCAGGTATATCCTTCGGTCCAGTTATTACTCCACAAGCATAAACACCATCTCTACTTGTTTTAAGTGGATTAAGTTCTTCTACATCAGCAAAACCAAACTTATTAACTCTAATTTTTAGACGTTTCATCATTTCACTAACTTCTTTTGATGGTTTTAGACCAACTGCTAAGATGACCAAATCATATTGATCAGATATAATATTATCATCATCATCTAAAGATTTGATCAATATGCGATTATCTTCATCATCTTCAATTGAGGCAATCCTATTTCTTTTAAAGTTTATTCCCTCTGTATCATCAGCCATATTATAGTATCTTTCAAAACCTTTACCAAAGGATCTAATATCCATGTAGTAAAGATCTAAATTAGCATCTTTGATATGTTCTTTAGTTATAATAGACTGTTTAATTGAATACATACAACAGACTGAAGAACAGTAATTTGTATCAGATCTAATATCTCTTGAACCTGCACAGTGTAAAAAGGCAATTTTTTTTGCATCTTTTCCATCTGATGGTCTGACAACATGTCCACCAGTTGGACCTGAAGCACTTAGATATCTTTCATATTCAAGGCTGGTTATAACATTGTCATAGTTTAGATATCCATACTCACTGACAATATTACCTTCAAAGGCATCATAGCCTGCTGCAAAAATAACTGAAGCAACCTCAAGATCTTCTGTTTTAGGTTTTTGATCATAGTTTATTGCATCTTTATCACAGTTTTTTAAACAGAGACCACAGACCCCTTTATTAATCATTAGGCAGTGTTTGGCATCTATTGTTACAACATTTGGAACAGCTTGTTCCTGGTATTTGAAAACTGCTTTTCTAATATCAATACCTTGATTAAAACCATCATCAACCTTTACAGGACAGTTTTCTATACATTCTGCACAACCAGTACATAAATCAACATCTACATAACGAGGCTTTTGTTTAATTGTTGCAGTAAAGTTACCACTTATACCCTTTAAGTTTTCGAGCTCAGTATATGTATAAGTAGTAACTAACTCGTGGTTATAACAGTCACTAATTTTCGGGGCTAAAATACAGGTAGAACAGTCATTAGTGGGAAATGTTTTATCAAGTTGAGCCATCTTCCCACCTAATGCAGGTGATTTTTCAATCAAGTAGACAGGTATTCCCATCTCAGCTAGATCGGTTGCAGCCTGTACCCCAGCAATCCCTCCTCCTAAAACCATTACCGGTTTTTTAGCCATCTCGACCACCGCCACTGGTTAGATTAGAAACTTTATCTTTTAAGTCAGTTTCATTTTCTAAATGATTAGATACAATATCAAGTCGATACTGATAAACAGCCTTATCTAGTTCATTAATATTAGTTTTTAAACTAACGGGATAATAGCCTGCTTCAATAGACATATCTCTTAGAACTCTCATAATATCAGCAAACTTTACATTCTGTGGACAGTGAGCCACACATCTTCTACATTGGATACATTTCCATAAATCATCATTATCTAATACATCATTTTTATATCCCAATAATGATTTTTTGATGATTAACCTGGGATTAAATGATTGATCTATCTCACTGATTGGACAGGTTGCTGTACAACTACCACAGCTGTAACACATCATGATATTTTCTCCACCCGGGCGGGAGGCTATTTCATTTTTAAAGTTATTATCCATCTTATTCCACCTCCGGTCTTGGATAAAGAGAAGCTTCTTTAATTACTGTTGGTGTGATTTCTTCCCAGGCTACTGGCATTAAATGAACTCCTCTTACTCCTTTGATTTCTTTTACTCTCTGAATAGTTTCTACAGCCATTTTAACTCCTTCTTTTTCTTTATCTTTTGCTTGATCCATTCTTTTTATTACATGATCTGGTACATCCATACCAGCAACATATTTTTTCATCATTCTTAAAGCTTTGGCTGATCTCGTTGGTAAGATTCCAGCTAAAATATATGAATTTTGATCAATACCTCTTTTTCTAACTTCTTCCATCCAGTATTCGAACTTCTCAATGTTATAAATGGCCTGGGTTTGAAAAAATTCAACACCTGCATTAACTTTTTTTTGCATCTTAATCATCTGCATTTCAAATGGATCGGCAAATGGATTTGCAGCCCCACCAATAAACATTTTGGGAGGTACTTCCATTACTTTGCCATTTAATAAAATACCATTATCAACCATCTCAGTTACTGCTTTAATTAGTTGAACTGAACCAAGTTCAAATACATTTTTTGAACCGGGGTCTTTTCCAAAGGATTGATGATCACCGGTTAAACATAGTATATTTCTTAATCCTAAAGCACTTGCCCCTAATATATCACTCTGTAAGCTGATTCTATTTCTATCACGGGCTGTTACCTGGATTATCATTTCTAATCCTTCATCCATAGCAAGCTTTGCAGCAGCTATTGATGACATTCTGACAATTGCGGTCTGATTATCTGTAACATTAACACCATCTACATAACCCTTTAGATAATGTGCTTTCTTTTTAATGAACTCTGGATCGGCTCCAATTGGAGGTCCCATTTCACTACAGACCACAAAATGACCAGCATCTAACATATTTTTTACTTTCGAGTATTTTTTAGTCATTTTATTACTCCTTTCGGTCCTCGTGATATTCTTGATCAATTAGTGTTCTAGGACCACCATCTCTGTATACTTCCCAATTTTTTGGTGGTTCATAGTTAATTAAATCTTCTAACTTATCTAATTTAACAGCCCGATCATAAATTAGTTCCCAGGCACAGTCAATATCGGGATCTACCTCACAGCTACCGTTTTGTGATCCTCCACAGGGTCCATTTAATAGTTGTTTGGAACAGCGAGCAATTGGACAGATTCCAAAGTATTGATCTAATACACACTCTCCACAACCAATACATCTTTCTGACCATTCTCCTATTTTAAGAGTTGCGCCATAAAAAGATGTATTTAGTCCTGGTAATACAATCTTATCTTGATGCCTTTCAACTATATGTTGAACACCAATTCCACAGGCAAGTGAGAGAATAATATCATTTTCTTTAATTAAGTTTTCTAACTGATCGATATATTCAAAGTCGCACTGTCTTTTAACTGTTTCAGTCTCAATTTTAACATCTCTATTGTTATTAGCATAGTAGGTCCTTAAGATCTCAGCTAAAGAGTTAACTTCTCTTTCTCCTCCAGCAAGACTTACTGTAACACAGGTGCCACAACCCACTATCAAAAGACTATTAAAATCATCACCTAACATATCTATTACTTCATTTACTTTTTTTTGTTTTGCAACAATCATGAACTCTCACCTTCTTTCCACTTTAAAAGAAAACCGTTTAAGTCTTCTTCCATTCTTGGTGAAAGGCGTTCAAAGATTACTCTATTATGATTAAGATCTAATTTTTTTAAAGTATCTCTAATTTCATTTGTTATTCTATTTCCTCTGCCATCTCCAGTAATATGTTTACAAGAATCTTCAAAACAGCCTAGGATTAGTAATCTACTATCTTTTTTTCTTAAAAATTTAAAAATATCTTCTTTTTTAATACTACTTGCACAAGGTATCTTTTCTATATCTAAATCTTTAAAAGATCCTTTATCTATCTTTTTATAGGCTGTATCAGCTGAGTTTTCACACATTAAAACTTTCAGTAAGTTATTTGAGGCTTTTTGTTCAGTTTTTTCCTGTATAGAAATTGCTGAAGCAGGACAGTGTGAAATACAGCCATCACATCCATAACATGCTAATTCATTAATTTTCATTGCATCATTTTCTTTGTCTTCTTGAACTGCCCCATGTGGACAAACCCGATAACAGGTATAACATAGTATACATTTTTTGTCGTCAACTACTCTTTTGTTCTCAGTTAATGGTTCAAAGTTGTCCAAGTTAGATTTAATCTCATTTAATGTAAACTCTTTTTCAAATTCATATTCTGAATATGCATTTGGACCACGAGCTCCAGCTAAAGAATATACTCCTCTTTTTCCTGTTAATGAAGGTTGTAGATAAATATTTGTTGATTGAATATATTCATTGCCATTACTTTCAATATTCAGTAACCTGATAATTCTTTTTAACCTTTGATCAGGTTTTAAAAGAGGTGTTGTAAGTATTTGGCCCTGAAGCTCACTTGTTAAACCATCCCTTTCATATTTAACTTTATCTTTATCTATAAATTCTAAGTTTCCCATTTCATACTGTAAAAAGATGATACCTTTTTGACGAGCTTCTTCAAATAAACTGTCATTATCATCTATAAAACGCATGGAACGGTATAAAAAATATACTTCTTTTTCACTTAACTTATTTTTTATTTCAATTGCTTTATTTAGAGCCTCTTTATTTATTACTGCGGGAGAAATCTGTTCATAGTCCTGGATAATTATAATATCTTGATTAGGATCTAATTGATCAAGATCAAGATCTAAATTAAGTGTATCTTCTAAATTATTTTCTCTGACTGCATCGATATTAATTACAATATACTTAGTTTTTAGATCTTTTAACTTTTTATCATCATCTTTTACTTGAAGTTTAAAGTTACCTATTTCTCCCTCAAACTCTATTAAAGCTTCGGGTTTTATACACAGGGTATTTAGTTTTGGTGATTTTATTTGATCACCGATATATATAATGTCAAGCATTAAGTTAATCCCCCTGTCTCATTTTTAATTACTTGCCTAAATTAATCATTATTAATAATCTTATATGCTACATTTTTACTATCACTAATTGTAAAAGCAATGTCTTTTGGTCCTTTTATAGTCCCGGCAAGATAAATATTGGTTTTTTCTTCTGCTTCGATTGGATATAAAAAACCATACTGATCTAACTGTAAATTAAAAAGACGAGACCAATCTTCATTTACTTCTTTTGGATGTACACCTTCTGATAGTACTAATAAATCTGTCTTTAAACTATCTTTTTTACCTTTATTTTGATCTTCATAAAAAATATTAACTTTATCTTTTTTGCTATAAACTTTAATTGGCTTACAGTTTATATAGTCAATACCATTTTCTTTTAATTTTTGAAAGTTTAACTCCTGTAAGTATCCAGCTTCTTGTAGATCCATATAAAACATGGTAATTTCAATTTCAGGATAGAAATGTTTTAAAACACGTGCCATCCTGTAAGAATACCCACAGCATATCTTTGAACAGTATCTTGCCTTTTCCTGGATACTTCTAGAACCATTACACTGGATGAATACAGCAGACTCTGGTTCTTGTTTTAAGCCTAGTTTAAATCCTTGTTCATGATCTTTTCTAAACTTAATTAATTCTTCTAGTTCACTTGCCCACATTATACGTTCATCTTGATCAACTTCAGGAGTTCCTGTTTCAAGATCAGACCAACGGGTATAACCCGTTGCTAGAACAATATAGTCTAGATTATCTATTGAACTGAATACCCCTTCCCTTTCAATACCTAGACTGTAGCAACCGGGTTTACCCGAAAGATCATTAACTCTTGTATTGAACATTAAATTTATATTTTCATTATCATTTACTAAGTTAAAGACATCATCAACTAGGCAGAGATTATCCTGTAGGCAGAGATCAGTAGCTTTACAGCCAAAATCTTTTATATTTCCACCTATTGAATCACTTTTTTCAACTATTGTAATATCATAACCTTTGTCGGCAAGTACTGCAGCAGTCTGTGATCCAGCAATTCCACCTCCGATTATAGCTATCTTTTTCATTAATCTCTCTCCTTAGTTTATTAGTCCAGTTTTCCTGCTCTACTAGCTTTTAAATAGTTTTGTCCATATTTGTCTCTATTTAATAGTACCTCTGCAGCCTTAATTAATTTCATCATATAGTCATCTAGAGGGTCTATAATTGCAGAATCCATGCCGCGATCCATTGCCATCATTAAGAAAGCCTGATTTAAAAGACTACGATTTGGTAAACCAAATGAAACATTACTTAAACCACAGGTAATATGAACATCAGTATTCCAATCAGTTATACCAGCAATAGTATCGAGAACTTGAATACCAAACTCACCATCAACACTAATAGGTTTAATAATAGGATCAATAAATACATTATCTAATGGTACTCCATCTCTAGATAGATCATTTATTAATTTATCTGCAATTTTTAATCTTTGATCAGCAGTTTCAGGCATACCATCATCACTTAGACAAAGTGCTACAACTTTTGCATCATATTCTTTGATTAGTGGTAGTATCTTTTTATACCTTTCTTCTTCAGCTGTGATTGAATTAATCATTGGTATACCATTATGTACCTTAGCAGCCTCTTTAATTGCTTTTTCATTTGGACTATCTAATGATAACGGTTTATCTAATACTTTTTGAACAGTTTCTACAAGCCAGATTAGATGATCTATTTCATCCCAGACAAAAGCACCAGAGTTAACATCTACATAAGTAGCTCCTGCATCAACCTGTTGTTTTGCAATGTCTTGTATATACTCCTTATCTCTTTCTTCAATCTTTTCTTTAATAATATCACGTGTTGAGTTAATTAATTCACCAATAATAATCATAGTATTCGATCATCGATTAAATCGATGATCTAAACACCTCCTTATAGTTATTAGATATTTTACCAGGGTTTACCGATTGCTGTAATCGTCAACCTACTTTCAATAAAAATCTTATCATCCTTATTTTTATTACTCTGTCCTAGATAATCACTATACTTATCATCTTTAATAATCTTAGTTTCAATATTACTTGCTTTAGAACTTTCCGCTCTTTTAACAGCAATATTTTCACCTTCATTCTTGGCATAGCTAACAGCGTCTTTTAATTTTTTAAAAAACTTTCTTTCTAAGGGAGTATGGACTAAAAATCCTCCCCCATCTCCTGGTTTGATCATTACAGTTATATGCTCTATTACTTCACCTCCTACAGTTCCTACTGCATTTGCCACTTCTGCATAATCAGGTAAGATCAAATCTGTATTTAACCTTTTAGATATTTCAGGGAAATAAGCCTTTACAGGTGCCCCCACAGCAATAAGTGGCAAATTACATTTAAGACTGAATTGAACTAAATCGGTATCTTGATTATCATTATCAAGCATTTTTTTAAAAAAATAATACAAATCATTACTTTTTAAAGATAAGCTTTTACCTTCTTCTTGAGCAAGAGTTTTTACAATTACTTTAGATACCTGATAATATATCTCCAATAAT
>JAIPEV010000019.1 GCA_021736965.1 Halanaerobiales bacterium
AATGAATAGTAGTATCATTTCAGATCAGTATATATTAATTAATAGATTTTATTGGTTAGCTATTTCTATCTTTCTTTTTGTTTTGTCTACAAAAATATATGATAAATATAGAAATGGTAAGCGTATTCATCTAATCTTTTTTAAAAACAAAGATAAAAAAACAAGTAATATAAAAAATATAAGATTAAAAAATAAATTATTTTCAGAAATGATATATAGTATTAAGATTTATTCCGGTTGGAGAATATTAATAGGACTACTTGTCTCAATTATTTTGGCATTGATCTATTCAAGATTAGTTCAAAGACAGTATAGAGTATTTTTATATTTAGGAACAGGTGAAATATTTTTGTCACTATTAGGTATTTTAGGAACTTTGGGGATAAATAACATTGAAAAAGAGAAAAGAACTATAAAATATATTGGCTCTTTACCGTTTAATGAAAAAAGATTATTAAGGCAGAAGTTATTTGTTTCATTTATATATTTTTTAGCTGTGTATTTATCATATACATTATTTGGAATGATTTTTATAGGCACTTTTATTACTAAAATGACTTTAATATTTATTCCATCATATCTATTTTTTTCAGTATTAGTATTAATACTTTCTAAGATGTTTAAATCGACTTTATTAGGGGGGATTTTTATTGGATTTATTTGGTTTTTGCCAATAGTTGCGGGAAGGAAATTTCCCTATTGGATACACCCTTTTTATTATTTTGCTGAGTTTGATCATTATTATAATAATTTTTTACTAAAAAATAAAATAATATTATTAGTAATAACCATGATATTAATAATTAGTTTTTTACTTGTAAAAAAGGTTAAAATCAGCAAAGAATAATATTTTTTATGCATTCATATAATTATAGATTAGTTAATTTAAAAAAAATTTCTAAGGAGATATTATTATATCTATGGGAAAAAAACAAAAAAGCTCAAAACTGGGTTTGTTAATAATAATATATATAGCTTTTATTTCACTGGGGTTACCTGATGGTTTACTGGGTGTTGCCTGGCCTAAAATGAGAATGAGTTTTGGTTTACCACTTGATAGATTAGGAATATTAATTTTTGGTTTTACAGGTGGATATTTAACAGCAAGTTTTTTTAATGGAATATTGATCAAAAAGATAAAAATAGGATTATTATTGACAGTAAGTTGTTTTATTACTGGTATGTCGTTAATAGGATATACATTAGTAACAATATGGTATTTTTTACCTATTTTAACTTTTATAGCTGGGATGGGAGCAGGAGCAATAGATGCAGGTATTAATACTTATGTAGAAGAGAACTTTAAAGAAAGTCATATGCAGTGGTTACATGCTAGTTTTGGTGTAGGAGTTACTTTAGGACCAATCATTATGACAACTGGTTTGAGTCTTACAAATAATTGGCGTAGTGGATATATAGTTGTTGGTATAATTCAAATAATGTTAAGTGTCATGTTTTTATTAACTGCTTCCTTATGGACCGAAAAAGAAAAAACAATGAAAGTTACAGTTGAGAATAAGAATCATAATACAGATATAGATATAAGTTTAACTAAGACATTAAAACTTCTACCAGCCTGGTCTAGTATGGCCTTATTCTTTTTATATACTGGGATAGAACTATCTGTAGGTCATTGGGCTTATACATTATTAACTGAATCAAGAGAAATAAACTTTCAGATAGCTGGTTTATCTGTAGGAGGTTATTGGGCTTCATTTACAGTTGGAAGAGTATTATCTGGCTTTATATTATACCGTTATAAAAGTAGAAGGTTAATAGAGCTAGGTGGACTGACTGCTTTAGCAGGTAGTACCTTACTTTTATTAAATATAAAAGATTGGTTATCACTTTTTGGATTAGTTGTTATTGGAATTGCTATTGCTCCAATATTTCCAGCTTTAGTTTCTAATACTACTTTTAGAGTTGGTGAGGCACATAAAGTTAATACAATTGGAATGCAAATAGCTGCAGCAGGAATCGGTGGATCATTACTTCCTGCTTTAGCAGGGGTGCTAGCTAAAAATATTTCAATAGAAGTGATACCTATATTTATAGTAGTTTTGCTTTTATTATTTACTACTTTATATTATCTTACATTTTACTTTCAAAAATTGAACAAAATATAAATCTAATAATTTATAACAAAGTTAAAACAAGATAAAAATAAATAAATGGTAAAAGAATGAAATTAAATTATCATGGGTTAAAAAAATGCTATTGTCACTGGTGTAAGTAGGTTTAAAGGTATTGGCTTAGCAACCTGTAAAGAATTTGCTAAAAGTGAAGTCAATATATATTTTACTTAGTTTTTAAACTATGATAAAAAATGTTTTTGAAAAACAGATGCCAAGATACCTAACAAGATCTATGTTATAATTAAAAGTATGGAGTTCAGGTATATAAAAGGGAATATGATCTATCTAAGGTAAAAAAATATTGGTGTGTTTAATATATCAACAAATCATGCAGCATATTCGACTCAGACAAATTATCAAGATATCAATCCTGAAGAATTAAAAAAACATTATAAAGTGAATTTAAGAGCGACAACACTACTAAGTACATGATTTGAAAGGTTGTTTGATAAAAAAAGTGGTGATAGGATAGTAAATATTACTTATGGCCAATTTTAAAGACCGATGAGCAATAAAATAACTTATCATGCAACAAAAGTTGCTGTGGACGCATTAACTATTACTTTAGCTGCTGAACTTGCAGATAAAGGTATTACTGTAAATACAATAAATCCAGGGCTAACAGATACTGGTTGGATTAAGAATAATCTAAGAGAAAAATTGATAAAAAGATTTCCAATGGGAAGACTAGGGCAATCAGAAGATACAGCAAAAATTTGTTAAGTTTCTTGTTTCTAATCAGGCTGAATGGATGACTGGACAGATTATACATTCAGAAGGTGGTTTCAAATAAAATACTATTAAATTGATTAATATATTAAAAAGAAATTGATAAGACAGAAAAAAACTATAATTAGTTATATCAACAAAGTTATAAAATTACTAATTTCATGGTACAATAATTTTTTTCTTAACATATTAATAATTTTATTATATTATTATAATAAAGATTTATTTTTTTATAAGAAAATTAAGACAAAAAAGAATAGGAGGATTCAAATATGAACAAGATAGGATTTCTATTCTCAGGGATAATTAGTTTAATAGGATTGATTACAATAATATTAACAAAGGTTGTTCAATTAGTAATGCCTTATATAGGTAGGGCAGCTTTTCAAGCTGCTGCAGCTGGTATTTATATTCCTGAGAACTATAATATTAATTTTAGTTTTATCCAGAACAGTTCGATATTTTTAATTATACTAGGTATTGTTTTATCAATGTTTTTTTATCGTTCAGAAAGTAATAATTAAATACTCTGTAATGGAGGGGATAAAGTGAGCAAAGACAAAATTATCAAAGATGCATATGATAATATGGCAGAATATTATTTTGATTATGTAGAACAAAAAACCTTATAATGCTTATTGTCAACCTCTCCCACCTAATCAGAGATAAGATTAAAAAGGAGCTTGTTAAATTAAAAACCGTACTCAGTACAGTCTTTAACAAGTTTTACACCTTCTCTATCTCACAAGTGGGTAATTCAAGAATAGAGAAAGTTGAAGGGCAGTTGACTAAAAAACCCTATCCCTACTGTAAAGACAATAGGGGCTACAGGTTTACTTGTATGCTATCATAGGATAGCTCTCTTAGCGATATTGACACTGGCATTATAATCAGCATTTTGTAAATGTAAGTTATTACAAGCTTGAAATATATAAAGAGAGGTGAGTTATTATAAATACCAAAGCGATTACATATTCAGCTTTTTCTTTAGCATTGATCTGTGTTAGTTTTTTTATTTTTAAAGGAGTTAGTAATATTTTAAATAGTATTGTTGTTCCCGTGATTTTATATATAAACTTAAGAAAGTTTGATTTAAAGATTCAATTATTTTTAATATTTTCCTCAATGATTTTTATTCTTATATTTTTTATCCAGCAAGTGGTCTTTTTTGTTTTATATGTTATAGTTTCGATAATGATGTATTTTATAATTGATTGTAATATTTCTAAAACTAAGAAAATTATATTTTTATCTATAGGAATAATCCCTGGATTTTTAATTAGCATTTTAACTACAGATTATTTGTTGGGAACAAAGATAAAAGATAGCTTATTAGTAATGACAAATGGGAGTTCTATAATATTTTTTGTTTTACTAGTTATAGAAGCAGTTATTGTCTCATTTAGTTTACTATTAGTAACAAGCCAGCTCAAAAAAATTATTAAAGAAGATTAATTAAATCTAAAAGAATGATTTATGAATAAAATCAAGACTCAATGTGGAAATATCTAATACACGGTGATATTGATGACAGTATTTGATTGGATTGAAAAGAATTACAAACCTGAATTTGTGAGAACAGATAAATTTATCTACAATGATATGGAATCTCAATCTGGTTATTCTCTTCCAATTATATATCAACCTTTTGATAGCAAAAAGAGAGCTCACTGGATAGACCGCGGTTTTTTATATGATTTCTTATATGCCATTAATGGCGAAGGAAAGAAAATTTTGGACTTTGGACCAGGCGATGGCTGGCCTTCTTTAATTATGGCTCCACATGTAAGAGAAGTTGTCGGTCTAGACTCATCTATAAAAAGAGTTAAAACATGTGAAAATAATGCTAAAAGACTTAAAATTAATAATGCATCTTTTAAAGATTATAAAGCTCAAGATAAAATTCTTTTTAGAGATAATACATTTGATGGAATAACAGCAGCAGCTTCAATTGAGCAAACTCCTAATCCTAAAGCAATTTTATCTGAACTATATAGAGTTTTAAAACCTTATGGTCGTATGAGGATTAGCTATGAATCTTTAGATTGTTATAAAAATGGTGATGAACAAGATATATGGATCTCAGAGATATTAAATAACAAGAGTATTATTGTATTATTTAATAGGAATATCAAAAAAGAGTATGTGCTTCAATATGGTATTGTTTTTTCATTAAGAAAAGAAGAGTTACTTGCTAAATTTGATAAGGACAATGACAGTATTAGCTTTAATGATATCACAGTAGAGTTATTAGAAAACTTCAAATCGAAAATAGTAGAGATAAGGAAAAGTAAAACAGTTCACCCCTCTGGAGAAACATTTTATAATTGGTTAAAAGAAGCTGGATTTAAAGAAGTAATACCAACCTATAATGGAGGTTTAACTGCAAATAAATTATTTGATTATTACAAAAAGAATAAAATGCTTAATGAAATTAATGATATTGATCAGGTGGATCAAATAGTTAAACCAACTGTTAAAATTACTACAGAGCTTAAGGCATCTTTAGAAGAAAATCCACCCTTAACAGCTATTAAATAAGATAGATAGATTGTATGGTTTAAGGATATTTATTATCCAATACTGTTGTAAAAAATTAAAAAAATATATTTATGTTGGTGGTAATAATGGAAGTTACTGACTTTGAAAAAAAACTTATTGGCTTAATAAACAGACAACAGCTTTTACAGTGGGAAAACTATGCTCTGGACAAAAATAATGATTTAAATAAAATCAACCAAGAGATTTATAGTTTAATTAAAGAAATTAACTATAATAAACTGTTTAACAAAAGAAAAAGAGAAGTATTTATTAATTTATCTAAGAGATTAAGAGTTGAAAATGATCCCGAAATTGCCAGATTAAGAAATAAACTTGATAACAAGGATAACTATAAGAAAGATCTTGATTTTAAAGCTAATAATCAGGTAAAGTTAGCTAAAAGAATGAGAAATGATCTAATTGAACTACTATATTTAAGAAACTATAAAGCACAAAAACAGGGTTTTAAATCATATCCAGATTTAATCTTTTCAGCTGAGGAGTTAAGCAAAGAAACTATTATAAAAGAAGTTAAAAGTTATCTTAATAAAAATCTTAAATCAGCAAAAGAAATTATAAAAGAGTATAACCTAACCTGGGGAAATTGGTTTACTAAGTTAGGGGAACAGGGTTCTTTAGACAGTTCTGATCCTAATTATTATATTAAATGTTTATTTCATAGTTTAGACTTAGATAATATTTATCATAATATAAATTTTAAGTATAAAAAAGATGGAATTTCTGGTATGACTTTTAGAACTTCTCCACCTGAGGAGATAAGAATATTATTAAAACCAGTAACTTCACCAATGAGATCTAGAGTATTACTGCATGAATGTGGTCATGCCATTAACTATATTAAAAATCATAGACAAGGTTTATATAGTTTATTAACTACATCTTTTGATGAAATTATGGCAGTTTTATTTGAAAAAATAGGGATTAATTTATGTTTAACAGAAGAGGAAAGGGAAATAGCCCTGCAAGTTAGTTTATTAGAAAATGTAAGATGTAGTATAAGTTTTCTCTTTGAGATGGAGTTATGGAAAGATCCTGAAAATGCAGAAGAAAAATTTATTAGGCACCAGAAAATACTGCCTATTATAACACAAAAAAAAGAACTATGGGTTTTAGATTCCTTTAGATATATAGATCCAGTTTATATACATAACTATGTTTTAGGAGATATCTATGCAAAGAAGATTATCAACTATCTAAATGATAGATATAATGATGATTATAAAAAATGGAGTAATATAATTATAGATCATTTTTTAAAAGATGGACTAAATAAATCTTTTATGGATAAATATGTTGAACTAGTCAAGTGATAACTAATTTTAAGTTTTTATGATATTTTTTATTGGGGGAGTGAAATAATGGCAGAAAAAAATAAGGTACAAAAAATGGTATCTTGGTATAAGAATAAAAAAGAACTATATAATGAGTTAGCTCAAAAGGTAGAAAGTGTTATAAAAAATATATTAGTAGATAGAGAAATTGTGTTTCATAGTATTGAGAGCAGGGTCAAAAGCACTGAAAGTTTAAAAAGAAAAGCAAGTAGAAATAAATATGAAGACCCAATTAAAGAAATTACAGACTTGGCTGGTATCAGAATTATTACTTTATTTGAAAAAGATGTTTATCAAATAAGTGATATAATAAAAAAGACATTTGAAATAGATTATAAGAACAGTGAAGATAAGTCTGATTTACTTGCTGCTGATAAGATGGGATACAAATCAGTTCATTATGTTGCTACTTTTAAAGAAACTTTATTAAAAAAAGATGAGTATAGTAAATTTAAAGGCCTTAAGTTTGAGATCCAGATTAGAAGCATTTTACAACATGCCTGGGCAGAGATAGAACATGATAGGAACTATAAATTAAAAGGAAACTTACCAAAACATTTACAAAGGAGATTTTATGTATTAGCTGGGATGTTGGAAATGGCAGATAGGGAGTTTAACTTATTGGCAGAAGAAGTTGATGAGTATAAAGATAATATTAGTAATCATATAGATCAATAACTATTAATTTATAATAAAACTTAAATATAATGGAGGAGGTTTATTAATGTTTAAAGATATTTCTGGAGTAGAGATAGAACTTCTCAAGGGTGATATAGCAGATCAAAAAAATATTGAAGCTGTTATCAATGCTGCTAATGCACAACTAAGAATTGGTGGGGGAGTTGCCGGTGCTATACATCGAAAAGCCGGACCTAAGTTAGAAAAAGAATGCGAACCATTAGCTCCAATTAAGCCAGGAGAAGCAGTTATTACGGGAGCATATGGTTTACCTAATGATTATGTAATTCACTGTCTGGGGCCTGTATATGGTGTTGATAAACCTGAAGCAGAACTATTAAAAAGATCTTATCAGAATGCCTTACAAATTGCAGATAAAAACAAAATTAAATCTATTGCCTTTCCAGCAATATCAACAGGTGCATTTGGTTATCCTAAAAGTAAAGCAACAGAAATAGCAATTAAAACTGTAAAAAATATTATACCAGAACTAGAATTTGTTAAAAAGATAAGGTTTGTACTATACAACAATAATGACTTAGAACTATATAAGAAAACTGTTACAAAGATAATCGATTAATTGTCTTTCTTAAGATCTTAAGTTATTTAAAAAGTTTTTAGCTAAATCTTTTCTGATCTAGATTAAAAAGTTTATCTTCTAAAAATAAATATTATTATATATTTTTTTTGGGGAAGCTGATTTCAGCTAACCTCTTTTTAATTTAAAAAATGTCTTTTAATTGAGGTGAGATGGTGAATATAGATAATATTAGTAAATTTACAAAATTTAAAGATGAAGATGATGATTTTATTGATACAGCAAAAGTTCTTTATAAAAAAAAGCTATCTAAACCAGACTGGTGTTTTGTAGCTGAAAAAGATAATCAGGTTTATGGAAGAGTAGGATATTGGTCAGCTCTAGACAAAAAAGAAGTAGCTCACATTTTTGGATTTGATTTAGTTCTGGATCAAATTAAAACTTTACAAATTGATAAAAAGTTATTACAGCATAGTTTTCAGGATATGAATGATCAGGGGTTTAAAAAGATTAAAGCTCAAACCCATTCTAATGATGGTGATATCTATAAAGTTAGTAACCAATTTTATCAAAGCATAGGAATGGATAAAACTCAATTAAAAAAACGGTTTCAACTTAATACAAATCAGTATGATCAACGAAAATACAATAGACTTGAATATAAATCTTTAAAAGAAATAGGTAAAGAGAAGTTTATGAATGTACTTGAAGATGTATCTAATGATTCTCTTGATAGTTCAGTTGCAAAAAGAATAAATAAACTCGGTAAAGGTCAAGCAGTTGAAGAACATTTTAATATATTAAAAAGTATAGAATACTCTAAGGAAGACTGATTAATTAGTATTAAAGAGAAAAAAATTGTCGGATTAGTTATCCCCCAAAAGTTTGATCAAAATAGAGGTGCTATTAACTATATTGGTGTAGTTAAAGAAAAAAGAGGATATAGCTATCTGATTTATCTTTTAGATAAAGGTATAAAAAACCTGATTTCACGAAATAATAAAAAAATAATTGCTGATATTGACCTTAATAATTTTCCGATGGAAAATGGATTAAAAAAAGTTGGTTTTAAATACATAAATAAAATTATAAATTATGAACTTACTTTAAAACATTATAATTCATTAAGTAGCTGAGTAATGGAAAAATAAAAAGCTGAGATGGAGAGATCAAATGATAAAAAAATCAGATAATTCAATTAAGTTGTATCTGGTAATCACTTTTGGATTCACTTGGCTATTTTGGATATTTGCATTAGCCTTAGGTTATCAAGATATTTCTTTTTTAAGGTATCTAAATCTAGACTTTTCTAGTTCAAAAGAACTTTTTGTTCATCTTCTTTTTAGTGTTGGAGTATATGGTCCTTTAATTGGAGGGATTTTTGCTAGCTGGGTATCTTCAAAGAATAAAGGAATTAAAAACTTAATTAAGAGTATATTTGATTGGAAGGTGGATATAAAGTGGTATCTTATCCTGTTTTTCTTACCATTGGTATTAAATTTAATTGTTGTAATGATAGGAATGATTTTGGGAATCAAGTTTTCATCATTTTTTAATAGTGGAATTCCTATTAGTTATATACTTATATTTTTTATTTATGAGTTATTAACAAGTGGACTTGAAGAACCTGGTTGGAGAGATTTTGCCTTAGTTAAATTACAAGAGAAATATACAGCCGAAAAGGCAAGCTGGCTCTTAGGTGTTATCTGGGCAGCATGGCATTTTCCATATCTTATTTCACTTTATTATAATAGTGATATATATTATCTTTAATTTTTACTTTAGCAGGATTCAGTATGGCTATAATCGGTCAGACATTTATCATGACCTGGTTTTATAATAATACTAAAAGTGTTTTTATATATATTCTGTTACATGCCTGGTTAAATACTTCTACTACATTTATTCTAGGTCAAATAACAATAATAAACCCTATTATGGGAATTATTCCTGGAGTTGTAACCTGGGTAATAGTTTTTATTTTACTTAAAATATATGGTAGTGAAACCCTGGTTAAAAAATGATAATTATAGATCAAATAACTTATAAGCTACTTAAGGATAATTATCATGATAAATTCAAGACTACAAAATAAAAATAAACAATAAGGAGTTTTTAAATGAGTAAACTCACCTATCTAAAGTTAATAAATAATACTTTAGATTACTATTTGAAAAATGAATATGAAAAAGGATATAAATATATTACCAATGCACAAGATAAAGTAGAGGGTAATAAGGCTCAAATCTATAATTTCAGATACACTTTAGCCTGTAAAGCTGGTAATATTGATCTGGCAGTTGATATTTTAAAAGATGCGGTTTTTAATAAAGGGTTTTGGTATTCAAAAGACTATCTATTAGGAGATGATGATTTAGAACCTTTAAGAGAGAAAAAGGATTTCGGTCAAATAATAAAAGAATGTACTAAAAGAGAAAAGAGAGCAAAAGAAAGTACTAAACCAGAACTAAAGATTTACTTACCAGAAGGATATAAGTCAGATCAATTAAATTCATTAGTTTTAACATTACATGGTAACCAGGAAAATATAGATATTGTATATCAATACTGGGAAGATTTAATCTATGATCAAAATATACTGGCTTTACCGCAATCATCACAGATTGAGTTTAGTGATGCATATTCCTGGAACAATCTAAAAAGAGGAGCGGTTGAACTAAAAAAACATTATAATAATCTTTTAAACAACTATAATATTAGTAAAGAAAGTTTGGTTTTGAGCGGTTTTTCTGCAGGCACCCAAGTAATATTAGAGGCTATAGAAAACAAATACTTAACTCCTACTGGTTTAATATTTATGGCTCCTTGGTTACCAGATATAGAAAATAAGAAAAAAGTATTTAAGCTACTAAAAGATAATGATATAAAAGTATACTTATTAGTAGGAGATCAAGATAAGGATTGTTTGGAAGGATCTAAAATATTTATAAAATTACTAGACAGTTATCAAATAAAGTATAAATCGAAAATAATAGATAATCTAAAGCATGACTATCCAGATAATTTTGATAAGGAGTTAATAAAGGCCATTAATTTTTTTAATCTAAATAATAAGGGAGATGAATGAGTTGATAGAAGGTAAAAATATAAAGATCAGGCAGTTAGAATTAGGAGATGAGAAATATCTGCATAAATGGAGAAACAATAATAAAGGAAATCTCTATTGTGGTTTTAAATATGGTTTTTTAATAAGTGAAGAAGCATATAAAAAACAAGTGCAAAATGAAGTAGAAAACAAAGAAGTATTTCCAGAAGAAAAGATGTTTTTAGTATTAAAAAAAGAAAATCAAGAACCGATTGGAGAAGTTTCTTATAGAAATTGGGATAAACGTAATAGAAGTGCTGAATTTGGTATAGAAATTGGTGAAATTGATCAAAGGAATAAAGGTTATGGTTTTGATATCTTAAATAATTTTTTAGAATTTATGTTTAATCATCTCAATTTAAATAGGATAGAACTAACAACACTTGTAGATAATAAAGCAATTGACTTATATAAAAAACTGGGATTTAAAGAAATAGGTATAATAAGAGAAAAGAGTTTTGATAGCAGGAATGGTGAATATTCAGATGTGATGTATATGGATTTACTTAAAAGAGAATGGATGAAAAAAGGGAAAAATGGTTAATAATAAAGAGTTTATAGAACCTATTAAAAATGAGCTTAATGAGTTTGATCAAAATCTTAAATAAGTTAAATATGATTAACATTATCATGTCCAAAAAGTGGTTGGATGGCTGCTTAAAAATACATTTTTGAGTTATCCTGATAAAACTTACAATTATTTAAAAAATGTCGATAATCTAGCCAGGTTAATATTCAGATATGCTGTAGAAAAAGCACCCAAAGATATTAAAAAAGAACTTATGGATCTTTAAATAAAAGGAGAATTATTGTGTTTAACCAGCAAGTTAATAATAAGATTAAACTTAAAATACTAAGCGAAAGTGAAGCTGAAAATCTATTTAATTTAATTAATTTGAATAGAAATTATTTAAAAAAGTGGCTACCCTGGTTAGCTAGTATTAAAGAAGTTTCAGATCTTGAGAATTTTATAAAGAAGAGCAAAAAACAATGCAAAAGTAACAATGGTTTTCATAGTGGTATTTGGTATGAGAATAATTTGGTAGGAGTAATTGGCTTTCATAGTATTGATTGGGACAATAAAAAAACCTATATAGGGTATTGGTTGGATCAAAAGTATAATGGTTTAGGCATAATAACTAAAAGTTGTATCTTTTTAATTGATTATGCTTTTAATGAATTAGATCTAAAAAAGGTAGAAATAAGTTGTGCTATAGATAATATTAAGAGCCGAGCAATACCTGAAAGATTAGGTCTAAAAGAAGAAAAAATAAAAAAAGATGCAGAATTTCTATATGACCACTATGTTGATCATATTATTTATAGTATAATGAAAGATGAATGGGAAAATAAAAAAGGAGGTGTTAACAATTAAAAAGCTAAAACAAAAAGACATTTCGTTGGCAAAACAATACATAGCAGAAAATTCTCGTTTATTAGAAAAAAGATTATTTGACTATCATTTTAAAGATTCGAATACGCAAAGCGTACTTTTTGCTCTAAAACTTTATCAAAATAAAGACGGAGGATTTGGTCAAGGGATAGAGCCTGATTTTAGATTACCTGACTCTTCTCCAATGGCAACATCAATTGGTTTAAGGATATTAGATGAACTAAAAGAAATAGAACAAGTTAAAGAAATGAAAAAAAAGGCAGCTATCTATTTAGAATCTACATATAATAAAAAAAGAACTGGTTGGTATTCCGTATCGGATATTGTAAATGAATATCCACATACTCCCTGGTGGAATTTTGATCAAAAGGAGAAAAGAACAGTGATCGATAAAAACTGGGGGAATCCTACAGCTGAATTGATTGCCTATTTATATAAAAATAGAAAATATTTAAAAAAACTAGATATTGATTACTTAGTTGATTATGCAGTCAGCTATATAAATGATAAAAATAAGTTTAATTCTAAAAACGAAGTTTTTTGTTTCATAAAGCTATATAACAGTTTATCAGAAAGAGAGCAGGAAAAAATCAAAGATTCTTTGTCAGAAGCCGTAGCTCAGGTGATTGAGTATGATGAAAACAAGTGGCAGGATTATGTTGGATTACCTCTTCATTTTGTTAAAAGGCCTAAGAACTATAAATTTAAGATCAAAGAAGAAAAGATTCAGGCTAATTTAGATCTTTATCTTAAGTTAATTAAAGAAAATACTGTAATAAAGCCACCATGGGAAAAAGATTTTTACAAAGATGGACTAAAAATAGCTTATGAAGAATGGAAAGGTGTATTAACATTAGATACTTTAAAGGTATTAAATAACTTTAATAGAGTAGAGAGATAATAATTTATTAAATGAGGGGATTTAGACTATGAAAAGCAAAGAATATCCAATACTTGAGTTTGATCCAACATTAAAAGCAGTGATAGAACCAAGTGAACAGATAAAGCCAATTGAGATCTCAAAAACATGTGTAGTCTGCTTTTTTAAAGAAGTAATTGATAAATATTTAGAAAAAAATAAATTAAATTTAATAAAAAAGATAAAAACTGAGATGGGATCAATGCCTGTCTATGAACTAAAAGTATCAAATCAAAAAAAGATCACTATTTTTCATCCTGGCATTGGAGCCCCTCTTGCTGCAGGAATGTTAGAAGAGGTTATTGCTCTGGGAGGAAGAAAGTTTGTCGCCTGTGGTGGGGCTGGTGTTTTAAATAAAGAGATAACAGTTGGTAAATTAATAGTTCCTAATTCAGCAGTTAGAGATGAAGGGGTATCATATCATTATATAAAACCGGGTAGAGAAATTAGGCCAACTCAAAAAGCATTAAGTGCAGTAAAAAAAACATTAAAAAATAATAATATTGATTATATTTCAGGCAAAACATGGACAACAGCTTCTTTTTATAGGGAAACAACAAATAAAATCAATTTAAGAAGAGATGAAGGATGTATTGTTGTGGAAATGGAGAGTGCGGCATTTTTTGCAGTAGCAAATTTTAGAAATGTAGAGTTTGCTCAGATTTTATATGGTGGAGATGATGTTAGTGGAGAACTTTGGGATAAAAGAGACTGGGATACCCGTAAAACAATTAGAGAGAATATCTTTCTATTATCATTAGAAGCAGCATTAAATATATAGTAGGAGTGATAAATATGATTAAAAGAATTGTCATACCACCCTATGAACAATATCAATTATCCACCTTTGTTATAAAGGATGATCTGGTTGAAATTGGACATTTCGGTGGATTTATGGATGAAAAAAACAATGATTTGGATACTATTGAAAGTCAAATGGATCAAACTTTAATCAATCTAGAGAAGGCCTTAAAAGAAATAGATTTAAGTCTTGACAATGTATTAAAACTAACTGTTATCCTTAAAGATATAAAAGACTTCAAGGGAATGCATAAGGTATGGAAAAAACATTTTAAAAAAGAAAACTATCCAGTTCGAGTTGTGATAACTTCTGATTTTGTAAGTGATCGATGTCTTGTCCAGGTTGAAGGTATTGCAGCATATATATAATAATAATTGATGAGGATTAATTAAATATATGAACTATTTAAAAATTGTGATCCTATAGAAGTTACAATAGTGTTTTTTAAACAGATTAAATAAGATGATCTAAAAAAGAGTTTATTGAAGGTTATGAGTTGCTTTATTAATATTTTTAATTATTGCAGGAGGTATACTTTTATTAGACAAATTAATATATATATAATACCTAAACTGATAGACAAAAAGAGAGGTATCAATTATGAAATTCAATGATTTAAATAATGTTGAAAAAGAAATATTTAATAGGCTGTTTGCATACTTTAATCAAAATATAAATCCAGAAGAAATAAATATATTAATAAATGATGAATATGCTAAAAAAAAGAGAATAACTATATATCAAACACAATTTAATTCAATCATCTTTACAGATATTTCTTTATATAAAGAAATTAAAAATGAGATAGATAAAATAAATAATAATAAGATCTCCATTTCAGAGTTAAAAGCAGTTTTAAGTGATCATAGTTTTACTAAGGATAGTGATACTCACTGTCTTTTTCTTAATCCAGAAAGATTTAAAAAAATAGATACGCCTTTAGATTATCAAATAAAAGAGATAAATAAAAATAATAAAGAACAAATGATCAAACTAAAAAAAAGATGTTCAAAATATGATTTAGAACAAGCCCAAGTAAGTTTAAAAGACCCCTATATTCTTGGTTGTTTTAATAAAAATGAATTGATATCAGTTGCAAGTTATTGGTATTGGGGAGAAGGTTTGGCAGATATCGGTATTATAACACATCCTGAATATAGAAAGATGGGAATTGGTAAGGCTATAATATCTAATTTATGCGAACAGGGCATTAACATTAATAGAATAAATCTTTATAGACATGATGAAAATAATACTGTTTCAAGAAAACTAGGATTATCATTAAATTTTGAAGAAAAAATGATAATTGAAACTTGCAGGATTATTTAATTAAAAATAAAATATAATTTAAAAAGGAGAGAAAAATTTATGAAAATTGGAATTTTAGTATATTCTCAAACTGACAACACTTTTTTTGTTGTGAAAAAGCTTAAAAAAGAACTTGAAAAAAAAG